>NZ_JBHWZY010000750.1:0-3444 GCF_042727815.1 Nocardia sp. NPDC060220 | reverse complement strand
CCATCGCTCCTCCTGAAAATCTCGAAACACGGTGTCGCGCAACAGTGATCGGCATGCGGCGGTGAATGCGAAATCAACGGTTGAGGTCCAGCAGCAAAGTGGCTGGAGAGAAACCGGGCACATCGTCGTCCCGGCTACGCTTACCGTACTCGTCAGTAACCTAGCCGGGCAAGCTGATGGCGTGGTATCACCGTGTGGGAATTGTCACCCATCGCCGCAGGTCAAAGGGTATGTGTGACAGATACTTTCAGTAACCGAGAGTTTCAGACAACATGTCGCTACCGATCCGCCAGGATGTCGCCGACAGTGCTCGCGATCCTGGTGCGGAACACCTCGGGGGCGAAGGTGCGGGCGTGCTCGCGGATCTTCGCGGGATCGTAGGACGCCGAGCGGAATTCGCGCATCACGTCGGCCAGCGCCGCGACGACGTCCGCATCGGATCCGGCCGGTACGTACTCGCCGGTGACGCCGGGGCGCACCGTATCGAGGGCGCCACCGGCGCCGACCGCGAGCACGGGCGTGCCGCAGGCCATCGCCTCCACCGGGACGATGCCGAAGTCCTCGATGCCCGGCATGAGCAGGGCTTGGCAGCGCCGGTACATGTCCTGCAACAGCTCGCCGGAGGTGGCGCCGAGGAAGGTCGTCTCCGAGCCCGCGATCTCGTCGAGCTGCGCGCGGAACCGGCCTTCGCCGAGAACCACCAGGCGAACCCCGGCCCGCTGCGCGGCGCGAATGGCGAGGTCGGCGCGCTTGTAGGGCACGAGCCTGCCCGCGCACAGGAAGAAGTCCTCGCGTGCCACCGACCGATCAGGGGTGAAGCGGCTGACCTGCACGGGCGGGTTGACGACCGAGGCGGGCAGCCCCCACCATTCGGTGACCCGCTCGGCGACCGCGTGCGAGTTGGCGATGACGTGGGTGAGCCGCGGGGCGGCGCGCAGTTCGCCCCGCCGGGCCAGGGTGCCCAGTGCGCCCAGCGCCAGCTGCCCGATACGACCGCCTGCCTCCTGTGCGCGGAATTCGCGATCCCACGCCCAGCGGGCGGGGGAGTGCACGTAGGCGACCACCGGTGCGTCGGTGGCCAAGGCGGCCTGGGTGGCGAACGCGTGATGGCTGATCACCACGACATCGAAGTCGCGCAACGGCATTCGCCGCAGCGCGCGCGGGACCAACGGGAGCAGGGGAGCGTGCCTGCCGCCGGTGTAGGTGTGCGCCGTGCTGAGCCAGGTGTCGTGCACAGTGCGCACGGGCTCGCGCAGGCCGCCCGGCGCGACGATCGGTGCGAAAACCTCGGCATCGGGCCAGGTTTCGACGAATTCGCCGACCACGGCCTCGGAGCCGCCGAACTCGGTGAAACGTTCGTGGACGATGGCGACACGGGTCATCGGCGGGTGCTCGCTTCGATCTGTCGGGGCGCGGCGGTGCGACGCAGGGCGGGGGCGACCGGGCGACCGGTCAGCAGGCCGTCGACGGTGCCACGGGCGAGGGCGGTGCGGTACACCCGAGCGGCCTCGGCGAACGCGGCGATGGTGTGGTCGACGGCGGTGTCGTCGTGGGCCGCCGAGGTGACGAACGACTGACCGAGGACGCCTCGGGTCAGCATCTCCTGGATGAACAGGGTTCGAAAGGCTTGGGAAGCAACACCATCGGCGTCGTGCGTACGGAAAATGGAGCAGGACGGGCGCCCCGTCACCGACAGGTGCCCGGCGATGCCGAGCTCGGCGGCGATCGCGTTCGCTCCCGCGGCCAACCGGCTACCGGCCGCTTCCATCCGGGCGACCGGGTCCTCGGTGCGGTAGGCGTGCACCACCGCGCGAAACGCCGCCAGCGACGCGGTCTCCGGGCCGTGCGTGGTCGACAGCAGGAACACGCGGTCGTGGTCGGTCCGAAGCCCGCCGCGTTCCATGAACTCGCGTTTGCCCGCCAGCGCCGCGATGGGAAAACCGTTTCCCATCGCCTTGCCCCAGCACGACAGATCGGGGGCGACGCCGTATACGGCCTGCGCGCCACCCGCCGACCAGCGGAAACCGGTGATCATCTCGTCGAAGACCAGCAGGGCGCCGTACCGGTCGCACAGGTCGCGGACCGCGGACAGGTAGCCGTGTTCGGGTTCTCCAGTGGCCGTCGCGGGTTCCATCACCACGGCGGCGATCGGCGACGCGGCCAGGACTCGACGCAGCGCGGAGAGGTCGTTGTAGGGGAAGGTCACGGTGTCGACCGGGGGGATACCAGCTGACATCGGTGTGGTGCCGATGAACCAGTCGTCGACGGAGAAGAAGGGCTGCTGACAGACCGCGACGCGGTCGCGTCCGGTCACCGCGCGGGCCAGGCGCACCGCGGCGGTGGTCGCGTCGGAACCGTTCTTGGTGAACTTCACCATGTCGGCGCCGGGGACCAGATCCAGGAAGTCCTGGGCGGCCAGCAGTTCCAGCTCGGTGGGGCGGGTGAAGCTGACCCCGTCGGCGATGGCCGACGACACCGCGTCCAGCACGGGTCGGTACGCGTGGCCGAGCGTCACCGACCGCAACCCCATCCCGTATTCGACATAGCGATTGCCGTCGGCGTCCCACACGTGCGCGCCCTTGCCGCGCACCAGGATCGGCGCCATGTTCTCCGGGTACTGATCGGCGCCACGAGCGTAGGTGTGCGCGCCGCCCGGCACCAGATCGTGCAGGCGGGCCTGGATCTCATTGCTGCGCTGGAACGTTCGCATCAGCGGCGACCTCCGTGACTCGGTGGTGTGGTCAGGGCCCACAGGCGATGGTCGGCGCGGACGCCCGTGGGGCCGCAATGGTCGTGCAGCACACCTTCTTCGGTGAAATGGGCGGCAGTCAAAGCGGTGTTCGGTGCGGGGTCGGCGCTGGGGACTTCGGCGGCGATCCGCCGAAGCCCGAGTTCGTCGAACCCGTGTTCGGCGACCGCCCGCAGCGCCGCCCCCAGCTGCGTGGCCTCGACGAGCTCGGGATCCGCCCAGGCCGACAGCCGCGCGACGCGCCCCGTCATCGTCGGTTCGAACAATCGGATCTCCCCGGCGTACCGGCCCTCGGTGAGGAGCACGAGGACCAGCCCGCCGGGTGACCGCAACCCGTGACGGGCGTTGCGCAGGGCGCGGTGCCACTCGCGCCGATGCCGGCGCCGGTCGGTCGGTGCGAGCCGGGCGCGGTGTGCGGTAGCGGCCGCCTGCCAGTCGACCCGGTCGGTGCGGGACAGGCTGCGCACCGCGATGTTCGGTGCGCCGGTGACGGTGATCCGCACCGCCCGGGCGAGCGCGTATCGACGCAGACGGCGAACGACCATCCACAGGAACAGCCGCAGCGCGGCGATCGCGATGATCGCCGGTGCGGGCCCACCGGTGCGCGAGGATGGATCGGTTGCCGGTGCCGGGAACCGTGGCGCAACCGCGAAAGTCTCGGGGGTCGAACTGTCACGTGCGGTCCACGCCCACAA
>NZ_JBHWZY010000749.1:0-3450 GCF_042727815.1 Nocardia sp. NPDC060220 | reverse complement strand
CCCTCGAACGCCTCTCCACCGACCGGTATCTCGGCTTGCTGTTGACCCCTGGCCGCGCGGGCGCATTCTCCCCCGGTGTCACCTCCGATACCGCGTTGACCTTCGGCCGCTCCATTCTCGAACGCTTCGCTGTCGATTGGGGCCGCGCGGGGATCGATGCCGCTCGTCTCGATGAACTCGTGGAGCACATGCTGCGGATCGTGCAGTCCTTCGTCATCGACCCCGGTCGGCCGCCGCGGCAAGGTTCGCAACTGCGCGCCTACCTCACAACCTGGGTCGCCCCCGCACTCCGCGCCCTCCGACGCTGAGCCCACAACGAACGGCAAGTTTCCTCCGCCCGCTGTATCGGCCGCGCCATGACGTCAGCCGGTCGTCTCGCCACAAGCGCACGACCCGTCGCACCGCCACCCGCGCATAGCGGACGTCGCTCAGGGAGTGGCGACCTCAGTGCCCATTGTTTCCAGGTTGCGGTGGTGTCCCACCACTCGTGCCGGCCGCCGATTAGACCCACTTATCAGTGGTTGGAAATCGGCTACTGGACACAGCGATCGACCACCTCGAAAAATGTGCCGAACGGGCGCGTATCACGTCCGAGTGCCGCAGGAACTGACCCGCGCGCACCGGCCACCTTTCACGGGTGGCGAGGTCGGGCAGCTGACACGCGCAGCTTCTACCGTCGCGAGCAATGCGCTCGGCCATCTGGCGCCCTCACGCGCGGTTGTCGCCGAATCGTCAGCCGAGATATGGCGCGCTTCGCCCCGCGAGATAATGGGTCAGCCTGAGCCGCTGCGTGTGGTGCATATCGAGGCTGTCCAGTTCGGAGGGGGCGACGAACCGCAGCTCTGTGGACTCATCGGAGATCGCAAGGTCACCGCCGATGATACGAGCCAGGAAGCACACGTTGAACTGGCGCCGGACCTCACCGTCGCTGTAGACGATCACGTGACGCGGATCGGTGTAAGTACCGACGAGACCGGTGATTTCGATGTCGAGTCCGGTTTCTTCCTTGACCTCTCGGACCGCGCAGCCGGGCAGACTGTCGGTCATCTCCATGCCGCCACCGGGCAACGCCCACAGACCGCTGTCGGTGCGGCGTTGCAGCAGGACGCGGCCGACGTCGTCGCACACCACTGCGGACGCCGCGACCACAAGGCTGTTCGGCTCCGGTGCGGCTGGGTCGTCATAGTATTCGGTACGCGCCATCGGCTCAGTCTTTCACCGGTCGGCCGGTTTGCCAGACCGCGTTGAAACTGTCGGTGTAGGTGTCGAACAGGCCACCGTCGACGGTACGGCGCAGATGCCAGACGGGTGCACCGTATGCGTTCACGCCCCACACGTGGGCATTGACATACATTTCGTCATCGGCGCGGAAGATGCTGTTGTAGAGGGTCGTTGCGTGGGTCCGCAGCTCGATGCCTGGCGTTGCTTCCAACGCCCGGTAATGCATCAAGGCCAGACGACAGCGCGATTCGATGCCGTGCCCGAATCTCTCTTCCATGCCACGTTGTTGGACGTTGACGCTGTCGGCGTCACCTACCGCAATCCGTATCGCGCAACCCGCTTCGGCGCGCTCGGTCAACAGATCGTTGAGCCGCGGATACGCCTCATGGAGGAAGACCGTCGCATAGACCAGGATGTCGATGTGGTCTCGCGCCGGCGCGAGCAGGTTGACGAACATCGACGCCGACACATCTGCTCTCCGGTCGTAGAGGGCAACGAGTTCGGTGCTCACAGCACGCGCCGTGCGGGCCTGCCGTAGGGCGGGCCACAGGGCGTGGACGTCCTCTCCCAAACACTCGGCGGCCTGGATTGCGTTGCGCAGCCTGGGGACTCGACCGAGGTTGACCCAGCGTTCAACCGATTTCGGATCCACACTCGTCGCCTCAGCCAGCCTCGCGTGTGTCCATCCGCGCGCGGCTATCGCGGCGCACAACCGTTCATTCGACATAGGGACGTTGCACACCCAATAAGACGTCCCGAAGTGGGAAACGCAGGAGGTTCCGTCGTCCCGCCGATCAGCGGACGCTGAATTCAGCCGCGCCGCCGGGCGACCGTCATCGCCCGGCGGCGGAGGCACACCAACCCTTGAGAGAGAGGGCCGCCATGTGGGGGCAGGCCCGCGCCGCCGCTTGTTGGATTCGAGTGGGTTGTTCGTTGATCTCATGTGCGATGACGCCGACGGCATCTGCATCACCCGGGCCGTTCCGAGAAGGTCGCCATACACCGTGCTCCCTCAATCCGAGGAATGGGCATCGGAGAGGTCCGCGCTGCGGTGTCAACTCGCCTCGATCCAGTGGTCCGTTCCTTCCTCCGGAGAAGGCGAGCCGCGTCGAGCTCAGCGCGCGGTCAGTCCCTGGAAAAGCCGCGAAGCCACGTCCGACCGACCACATCGACCACCTCTCCGGTGACCCGATTGAGCGGCACTACGAGACACTGGACAGTCGTTCAGATTTAAAAACGTGGGGTTTCTGTGGGATTTGGCCAAACCACGTCAAATCTCGGGGTACAAGAAAACCCCCTCCGAACCAGGTCAGAGAGGGTTTTCACTGTCGGGCTGACAGGATTTGAACCTGCGACCACCTGACCCCCAGGACTGGCCACCTGCCATAGCTGCACGTTGCGCACGGCTATCACGTGACTTACAAAGCGGCTATCGGCACTACAGGAATGACGTTTGGTCCCAACATGGTCCCAACAGAGATTGACGCCTGCTGGTCGAAGTTGAGGCTTACGGGCCGCGACAATGGCCGGGCTACTTTTCCGGAATCCCTATGTCCGCCCGTGCCGCCAGGATGACTGCCGTGTCAGGGGTACTGAGATCCAGCAGCATCGCCTTCAGCTGTTTCATCTGACCCAACGCGTCGACGTCACTCTGCCTGTTCAATCCCTCCAGCAACGTAAGCATCTTGTTCAAGGCTGCCGCATGCGCCTGCGTCATCTCGAAGAACTTGCCCTTCATGCTCTGCGAACCAAGCAAATGCACTCTTGACAGTAGGGCACTGAGATCACTTTGCGCCTTGACGAACAGCTCGCACCACGCCAACACAGTTGGAGCGTCCAAGGCTCCCGACGTAGCCGGCAACAGATTCATCTCAACAGAAATTTGGGTCCGAACTGCCGAGGAGGCCTGAAGTTTCTCAAGCACCTCCGCGTAGAGCTTTGTCCGCTCATCACGCACGAACTTGGTGGTTTCCGTGTCCGCCTGTGCCGCCGCCTGCATCCGAGTCGTATCAGCTTGAGCCGTCGCCTGCATGTGCGCCGCGAACAAAGTAGCCGTCCCACCGACCGCCGCACCAAGTAGTGCTGCGATCGCAGCGATTGCGGCAACCATGAGCAGCGTAGCCTTCTCGCTGCGATGTAGATCGGGAGCAACGGGCGCGCTGTCGTCTGCTGACGTAGGGGATGGCGGCTCCGGGGTCGGATCGGGCGGCAGCGACGGGCTGGGAGTCG
>NZ_JBHWZY010000748.1:0-3467 GCF_042727815.1 Nocardia sp. NPDC060220 | reverse complement strand
ATCTCACTATCAGGGAACTCACGGATTCGTCTTTTGTGCCCGGCCCGATGCGCGCCGGGCAGCGATTGGAACAGCTCTATCGCCGCAGGCTGCAGGCTCTGCCGCAATCCTGCCAGGACTGGATCTTGGTAGCCGCCGCGGAATCGACGGGCGACCTGAAGTTGGTGGACCGTGCGGCTGCGCTCCTCGATATCGACGAAAGCGCGGGTGAAGCGGCAGATGACGCCGGGCTGGCCGTCATCGATGGGGCGGTGCGATTTCGGCACCCGCTGGTCCGTGCGGCCGTGTACCGTGCCGCGACGGCATCCGCACAGCGGCGCGCACACGGCGCTCTGGCCCGGGCGGCCGAGGCATCGGGGGCGGTCGACATCGAGGCGTGGCACGCTGCCGCCGCAACCGCGCGCCCCGACGCGGCGGTCGCGCAGCGGCTAGTCGATGCGGCCGAGCGGGCCGGACTCCGTGGTGGTCTGATCGCCAAGGCGAATCTGCTGGCCCGGGCAGCCGAGTTGAGCGAGGATCCCGTGCTCCGTGACGACCGGCTCCTCACCGGCGCCGAGTCGGCATCCGACTCCGGGGCGGCGCGATTCGCGTTGGACCTGACCGATCGAATCCCCGACCCGGATACCCTCGAACCGGTCGCCGCCGGCCGGTATCTGTTCATCCGTGCCTCCGTGGCCAACTTTCTCAGTGATCCAGAAGCGATTCAGATCGCGCCCGATCGGCTGACAGCGGCCGCTGACCTGTTCCACGGACATGACACACGGCGCGAGCATCTTGCCCTACTGCGTGCATTCGACGTAGCACACAGCAACGAACGAGCAGTGACTGCCGACACCATGCGCAAACTCGGTCTTCGGCTGCGGGCTGCGGCGACCGACGCGGAGCCCGTCACCCGCGCCGTGCTCGTCGGCCTCGGTGCCCTGATCCTGGATTCGTATGCTGAGGCCGTCGGGCCCATGCGGGACGCCGTGCGGGTACTGAGCGGACTCGACGATCGTCAAGTGTTGGAGTTCAGTATCGCGGGGGTGGTTTTTACCAGCGCCCTGTGGGATGAGCGGGCGCGCAACAGCTGGCTCGATCGTGGCGAGCGGATCGCGACACAGGCAGGCGCACTCAGAGAACTGGACTCCCTGTTGTGGATGCGTTCACTGACCGATCTCGATCGTGGTGATGTCGCCGCCGCGGGACGGGCGGTCGCGCGCGTTCGAGAGCTGCGCCAAGCAATGGGATACCCGGCCGAACATGTCGTCAACGGTTCCTATCTCGCATGGACGGGCGCACCGGCGGAGGCGGTCATCCAGATCGCCGAGCTCGTACTCGCAGCGGGGTTCGGCGGTGTGCACACCGCCACGATCAACGCATTGGCGATCCGGAATCTTGCCGAGGGCCACTACCAGGATGCTTTCGCTCTGCTGTCGCCGTACGAAGCCGACCGATTCCTGCAAGTCACACCACACCAGCTCCCCGAGTACATCGAAGCGGCGGTGCGCGCCGGCCACACCGCCGATGCCCACCGAGTCACCGCCGAATTCGCCGTGTTCGCCGAGGACATCGGCTCGCCGTGGGTGCGTGGCCTCGCTGTGCGGTGCTCAGCGTTGATTGCCCCAGCCGAAGAAGCCGAGGACCTCTATCTGGCGGCTATTGCTGCGTTGACCGAGACGGACACCCCGATCGATCTGTTTCGCGCTCACCTCCTGTACGGCGAGTGGCTGCGCAGGCAACGTCGTCGCGCTGATGCCAAGGCCCAATTACACACCGCCGCTGAAGGATTGACTCGCTTCGGTGCGGTGGCATTCGCCGAGCGGGCAGCACGCGAGCTGAGCGCGCTGGGTGAGCGGGCACGGCTCGGCCGCCCGGTGCCGACGGTCGAGTTGACCGCCCAGGAGTTGGAGGCGGCAGCGCTGGCCGTAGCGGGCAACACCAACGCCGAAATCGCGGCGATCATGTTTCTCAGCGCCAACACCGTCGATTATCACCTGCGCAAAGTCTTCCGCAAGCTGGGCGTTTCCTCTCGCCGCCAGCTCCGCGAGCACCTGCCTCCGACTACCGGCTGACCTGAAGGACTACGTGCGATACGTGGTTCGCACGTAGTCCTTCATGGCCCATCGTGAACACAGTGCTCCGCACCCGCCCGCGAGGAGGCTCCCGATGCCCACGATCACCGCCGACGACGGCATACAGATCTTCTACAAGGACTGGGGTCCAGTAGATGGGCACGCGGTCCTGCTGAGCCACGGCTGGCCGCTGAACTCCGACGCGTGGGAAAGCCAGGCGCTCTTCCTCGCCGAGCACGGATGCCGGGTCATCGCCCACGACCGTCGCGGGCACGGTCGCTCCACACAGACCTGGAATGGCAACGAAATGGACACCTACGCAGACGATCTCGCGACGCTGCTCGACACCCTCGACCTGACCGACGTCACCCTGGTGGGGCACTCGACCGGTGGCGGCGAGGTGGTGCGCTACACCGCCCGCCACGGGTCTGCCCGGGTCGCGAAACTGATCCTCGTCTCGGCGGTGCCGCCGTTCATGTTGCGCACCGACGACAACCCCGAGGGACTGCCCGTCGAGGTATTCGACGCGATCCGCGCCGGCGAACGTGCCTCGCGCTCGCAGCTGTACCGCGACCTGGCCGACGGCCCGTTCTTCGGACACAACCGGCGTGGCGACGTCCCCCAGGGCATACGCGACGCGTTCTGGCTGCAAGGGCTCGCGTCAGGCCACCGCGGCGCCTACGAGTGCATCGCCGCGTTCTCGGCCACAGATTTTCGGGGCGATCTCGCCGAGATCATCGTGCCGACCCTGGTCATCCACGGCGACGACGACCAGATCGTCCCCATCGAAGTCGGTGGCCTGCGCTCGGCGAAGCTCATCGCCGGTGCCGAGCTGAAGGTCTATGAAGGCGCTGGTCACGCACTTCCCGACACCGAGAAACAACGCCTGTCACAGGACTTGCTCGACTTCGTCGAGTCGTGATCGCCGGAAGGGAGAACACCGAAATGAATCAGCCGAAACACACCAGCAAGCCGCCCATCGTCCTCATCCACGGACTCTGGATGACACCCCGCAGCTGGGACACCTGGGCCCAGCGCTACCGCGACCTCGGACATCAGGTCCTCGCCGCGGGCTGGCCCGGCATCGGCGATCGCGCCCCGGCCGATGTCCGCGAGGATCCGAGCGCGCTCGAAGGCGTCGGCATCGTGGAGATCGTCGACTTCTACGCCGATCTCATCTCGTCGCTGCCGGAGCAGCCCATCATCATGGGTCACTCGTTCGGCGGGATCTTCACCCAGATGCTGCTCGATCGCGGCCTCGGCATCGCCGGTGTCGGCGTGGCACCAGGGCAACCGGCCGGCGTTCTCGCACTGCCGTTCTCGACCTTGCGCACGGGGCTACCCGTGTTGTCGAACCCGTTCCGTGCCGGCAAAGCCAGCTCGATCTCCAAGCGCCACTTCCACTACACGTTC
>NZ_JBHWZY010000747.1:0-3473 GCF_042727815.1 Nocardia sp. NPDC060220 | reverse complement strand
GCATGCCCGGCAAGCTCTTGTCGCAGCCGGCGAGCAGCACCGAACCGTCGAGGCGCTCGGCCATCATCACGGTTTCGACGGAATCGGCGATGATCTCGCGGCTGACGAGTGAGAAATGCATCCCCTCGTGGCCCATCGAGATGCCGTCGGAGACCGATATCGTGCCGAACTCGAGCGGGAAACCGCCCCCGGCGTGAACACCGCGTTTGACCGCCTTGGCCAGCCGGTCGAGCGACAGATTGCACGGTGTGATCTCGTTCCAGCTCGAGGCCACACCGATCTGCGGTTTGACCCAGTCCTCGTCACCCATGCCGACCGCGCGGAGCATGCCACGAGCGGCGGTCTTCTCGAGTCCATCGGTGACATCGCGGGAGCGTGGCTTGATGTCGACGGGCTGATCGGTGTCGTGTGCCATAGCGCAAGCCTACGAGGCCGGGCAATGAAATCGCCACGACGGCGCAGCTATGGGCGGTGCGAACTACTCCGCGGCCATGGCCGATGACGAAGCCCCGATAGCGCTCAGGTCCGCTGGGCCCCGGGTGTTGGCGAGGGAACTGACTGTCGCGGTACCGAATACGCCTTTGCGGTCATAGATCGCCGCAGTGCCCAGCGCGATGCCGTCCTGTGCCAGCCGGTCCAAGCCGACCAGCCCGGCTTCGTCCCCTTCCGGAAGCCTGGTCAACGTGAGCGTGGCATCGGCGTTGATGTATTCCAGGCCGTGGCTGCCGAGGTTGGTGACCACATTCGTCACATCGGCGAGTCCCGCGACGAACTGGAACGGCGTCGGTTCCTCACCGACCACGACCGCGATCGGGCGGTGCCAGATCCCCGTGCGGGCCGCGTTGTGGTGGGTGCGGGCATCGGGACTCCATCCTTGTTCCTCGCTGAAGTACACGCGATCCTGATCGGGCGAGGGTTCGCGGTCGGCAGGCGGCGGATCCGCGGCCGTCTCCGGCGACCAGCAGATGCCGTGCGGTGTCGGGCCGGGGCGCAGATACAGTGCGCCGGCCCGAGCCACGGCTCGGCCGTCTTGGATCAGCGTCGCATCGAACAACGACAATCGGCGGCCGTCGCGGATCACTTCGACACGAGTTGTGCAGGGCCGCATGAACACCGGGCGGAACAGGTCGAGCGTCCACCGCACCGGCCGCAAGTCACTCCGTTCGCGAACGATGAGCTCGCGCTCCACCGCGCGCGCCAGGACCGCGCCGACAGCCATGCCGCGTAGCTGCCCACCGATCCATCCGCTGCTCGCCTCGGGTTCGGGATGGAGTACCTCGGCGCCACCGATCGGATCGGATTGTGCGCGAAAGAATGCATGGCTCACCGGCGGACTCCTCAGGCATGGGCAGTCTCGCCGAACGCGCGGCACCGGTGGCGCGCGACTGACAGATGCCCGGATCTGAGAGTCGGCGATTTGTCCATGATGCGGCCATCGGGAGGGGGCGGCTACTCAGGCGTGGAAGATCACAGCGTGCGTTAGGCTCGGATATGGCTCACCGATCGGTTGTTCTCGGTGCGATGCTGACCGCTGTGTCGTTGCTCTGCGCGTGCACTGTGTTCGGCCGCGGCGAAAGTGATCCGCCCGCCGTGCGTGACTCGGATGTGTTGGTGTCGATTGCCGAGTCAGCGGGGTTCCTGGAGACCGGCCGTGTCGGGAGCCGGCGTGTTCCCTTCTTCGAATTGCGGCGCGACGGTACGGTTTTCACCTACGTGGACGACGGTGCCGAGGAGAGTGTGTTCGGCGTGTACTGGGCCCGGCTCACCGAGGACGGCATCGAGCAGGTTCGCGCGTGGTTCGACGAACTCTCCTTCAATGATGCCCACTACCGCGAGTTCTCGCCGCCGACGGACCAGCCGACGACGGTGGTGTACGCGAACTTCGATGGGCCGGTGGGTGTCTCGGTCTACGGCCTGGACACCGACTCCCGCACGCATTCCGGCAATGGTGAGGTGCGCAGGTTGGGGAATGTGATCGATCGTTTGCGAGGACTGCCCGATGACGAGCAGCTCACGGTGCAGCGTCGTGCGCCGTACACGCCGACGGCCCTCGATATCGCGTTCCAGCCCGCGGTCTCACCGGACGACGAGCCGTTGCCCGAGCCGACCAGATGGCCGTTCGCCCTTCCGCTCACGCAGCGCCCCTTGGGCGTCGGCGGCTACGGCAGAGCGCTGTGCGCCACTGTCGACGGTGCCGAGGCTGCCACGATCGTCGAGCTCATGGCCGGACACGACGAGGACACCCCACCGCATTGGACCACCGGGGCGGCACCGGGGTCCGGGCAACCCACCTCGGTCCTGGTGACGGCGAACGCGCTCCTGCGCGGTCGATCCGGGTGCAGCGCAGTGGCGTCGGACCCGGCGTCGTCGAATCGTGTTGTCGTCGAGCCGCTCCAGGACGTGGTACTCGCCGATCCGTCGGGCTGGCAGGGCCGCTATCCGGCCGACCGGTTCACCACCGCGACCAGCCTGGAACTCTATGCGGCGGTGCCGATTCTGGTCCGCGATCTCGAGGCCAGAGAGGCGATCGAGGACAAGGACGGCACCAGCGACAGCACCGAACTCCACGTGCCGACCGGCTCGGACCTCACCTGGTACGACTACGAATTCGTGGCAGCCGAGGCGGGCGGCTCCCACTACCTGGACCTGTCGGCCCGCTACCAGGGTGTGGCTCCCGATCCGTGGGAGCCACCGACCTGGCACGCCCGCATCGCACTCGGCCCCGAGACCGTCACCAACCTCGACCTGCATTGACCCGCTGCGAACCCGTCGCTGCTGTCGGATGCCGGATCCACACATTGGGCTCCACATAGACCGCGACACCGTGCTCGACCGAACAGGACACCGGGGCCAGCGCTGTGGGCACGAGCACCTGCCCGCTGGTGTCGAACGGCAGGCCGGTCCACGCACGCCATTCCGCCAGCGTCCCAGGTATAACCATGGATCGCGGTGCGATCTTGTCGATCGTGCCGCCGGCCCGGACGTGTACACGCAGCCATGGGTCGACCGGCAGCCCATCCGCCCTCGTCAGCCCGGCGTAGACACTCATCGGTTGTTCGATGTCGGTTTTTCCGGTGGGGCGCACCGGCGCCACGAGCTCGGCGAATCCGAGCCGAGCAGCGTTGTCCCGCAGAGCGGCAAGGATTTCCGCGCTCAGCCCGGTGCCCAGTCTGCTCGGTTCGACGACGATCTCGATCGCGGACACCGTGTCGGGCTGTGCGCCCGTCGCCGACGTATGGATGCCGCGGCGAATCGCACCGTCCCAGCCGTCGTCGGGGAGGTCGGCCGCACCGAGCCGGAACGGGACGGAATAGGCTCGACCCACCACCTCGCCCGCCTCGTCCTGGCAGATCAGGATGTAGTCGGCGAACCGATCCAGCATCGAGTAGTACAAACTGCCGACGGGGTCGTGGCGCATGAATTCGGGCCAGGAGTCGGCCATTGCGGTGAAGGCGTCGTACAGGTCGGGGCGG
>NZ_JBHWZY010000746.1:0-3481 GCF_042727815.1 Nocardia sp. NPDC060220 | reverse complement strand
GAACGGCCCCGGCCCCGGCCAGTTCCCTCGCTACCGCACGTCCGATGCCGCGCGCACCGCCGGTGACAACGACTACTTTGCCTGCGATGGACGGCGTGTTCGATGCATCAGACATGTGTCCAGATTGTATTCTGGACAGGGTTACGAATCAACCCTGGCCCCCGCGCCGCCATGGTCTGGTTCACCGACGCTGCGGGACTGGCGAGTAACATCCGGACGCATGTCTGAAAGCGATTCCATCAGCCTCGAAGCGACCCGGCGTCGATTGACCGGGAAGCAGGCCGACACCGTCGAACGGCTGACCAGGGCCGCGCTGGTGGTGCTGACACGCGATGGCTTCTCCGGCATGACGATCCGGCTGGTCGCCGCGGAGGCGGGCGTCGCCACCGCGACCGCGTACACCTACTTCTCCTCCAAGGAGCACCTGGTCGCCGAGATCTTCTGGCGGCGCCTGCTGGCCTCGCACTCGCCCGCGAGCGAGGACCCCGACCCGACGGTGCGGGTGCTGGCCGAGCTGCGCAACATCGCACTGCTGGTGGCCGAGGAACAAGAGTTGTCCGGTGCGGTCACCGGCGCGCTGCTGGGCTCGGACCCGGATGTCGAACACCTGCGCACCCGCATCGGCATCGAGATCCGCAGCAGGCTCGCGCGCGCACTCGGCCCCGACGCCGACAACGAGGTCATCGAATGGCTCGAGATCATCTACGCGGGCGCGCTGGTGCGGGCGGGCATGGGCTACGAGTCGTACACCGAAATCGCCGACCGCATCGAACGAGCCGCACTGAGGATCCTGCGCACCGCCTGACAATCAGGGTTCGAAGCTCACCAGCATCTGTTCCAGCGCGGCCTGATCGGGACCGACGAACGGCGCGGCCTGCGGCGCCTCGGCAAGCATGTCCCAGTACTGCGACGTGCGTCCACCCGCGGGCGGAAGATGCGTACTGAGGATCCGTCGCGGGTCGAAGGCGCGCATCGCCGACACGGTGGCGAGGTACTTGCCCTCGTCCACGACGTGCACCCACGGGCTGTCCACCGCCGCCCAGAGATGCTGTGCCGCGCGAATCGCGGCCGGCGGCGTGTAACCCACATCGTCGGCGGTCGCGAGTTCGGCGCTGGGCAGCGGAGCGCCGAAACAGTCAGAGGTGAAGCATGATTCGCTGCGTTCGTCGTAGAATCCGACAGTGCTCGGATTGTCGAACAACGGTGGGCGAAACGCGGTGAGGCGTCGGTCGCCGACATCGAGGGACTGCCCCGGGTTCAGCAGGTACACACGATCCATCGGGACCGGTCGAGCACACGACATGATGCCCAGGCCGGCGAATGTCGTGATCAGCCTGGCGTTCGGGGCGGCATCGAGCAGGTCGAACAGCGATCCGGTGTGGTCGCGATCGGGATGGGTGAGCCAGATCCATTCCACGTCGGCCGGATCCACGATCGAACTCAGGGCCGCCATGAACCCGCGGTCGGGAAGGCTGAGACCGGTGTCGACGACGACAGGCTCCGCCGCGTGCAGAACGTAGGCGTTGACCGGGATATGGCCGATGCCGGGAACCTCCAGTTCATCGGCGAGAACAGTGATGTCGTGCTGGATTCGATTGATACGCATGATGCTTCCTCAATCCTCGAAATCGACCCGGATGATCGAGCGCGCAATGACGGCGAGGTCGTCGGCGGTCGGGTCGTAGCCGCGCGTGACCTTCAGCCCGAGTTCGAAGGGGCTGGCGCCCTCGTCCATGGCCGCTCGCATCGCGGCGCCGACTCGGGCAGGCGCGGCATCGAGGAGCACGGCGTGACCGTGGCGGATCTGCCCGCGATGGGTGATGGTGACGGGCGCGCCGCCGACCAGATTGTGGCGCCATGGTCGCTCGGTGAAGATCAGCGTCTCGTCGTCGACATGGTGCAGGCAGACCGGGATCCGCAGCGTGCGGCCGGTGCGGCGGCCGGTGAATTCGACCATTCCCTGCCGGCGAATGCGACTGCCGAGCAATCGCGTCGCCAAGATACGCCGCACGACAGGATTGATCACGCGCATCAATTCCGGTGGTGGCGGACTGAGGCGCACAGGTGTGGTTCCGGTATTCGTCATACACCGAGGCTAGGAATATCCCGGTCGCCGCGACATTCCACAAATCTGGTATTTCCCCTGGTCCGGCCGCGGCCTACCGTTGATCTGTGAGCACGGATGCGAGGCAACGCGCCGCCGACAAGATCGGGCGGTTGTGCCGAGAGCCGCACGATCTGGTGTCGCTGTGGCAGGAGACGACGGAGGTGCTGGCCACCGCCGTCCCGCACTACTGGACGCCGTGCTGGTACACCCTCGATCCCGCGTCGCTGCTGATGACCAGTCATTTCCATCTCGGCCTCGCCGAGTTTCCGCCGCAGTGGCTGGCCGCGGAATACGGCGAGGAACGCCACGGCATCGTCGATGTGGTCAGGTCGGCGACCGGACTGTCGACCTTGCACGAAACCGTCGGCGGCGACCCGTCGAAAAGTGAACGGTGGCAACGCAATATGACGATGGGTGGGGACCAGGAATTGATCGCGCGACTGCGCACCCGATCCGGCGAGGTGTGGGGAGCGCTCGCGCTCTATCGCGAGCCCGGCGCCGCGATGTTCGACGCCACCGAGAAGGACTTCGTGGCCACCGTGGCGCCGACCCTGGCCGACGGCGTGCGCCGGGCGCTGCTGATCGGGCAGGCAGGCGAACCCGAATACGCGGACTCGCCAGGTCTGCTGGTGCTCAACTCGGCGTGGGAGGTCGAATCGGCCAGTGCCGGGGTGCGGCGCTGGCTGTCGGACCTCCCCGACGGCGACTGGGACCGGGAGAAACTGCCGAGTGCGGTGATCACACTCGCCGCCCGCGCGTTCCGCAACGCGGCGGACGACCGACCCGACGAGGTACTCGTGTCGCGAGCGCTGACCAGGTCGGGAACCTGGGTGGTGTTACACGGTGCCCGCCTGACCTCGTCAGCACAGACCAGGGTCGCGGTGATCATCGAACCGGCCCACCCCAGCCGCATCTACCCGCTGCTGATGTCGGCCTATGGGCTCACCGAGCGTGAACGCGACGTCACCCGGCTGGTGCTCCAGGGTGCCTCGACCTCGCAGATCGCCCACGACATGACCGTCTCCGCCCACACCGTGCAGCAGCATCTGAAGAGTATTTTCGACAAGACCGGCGTCCACAGCCGGCGAGACCTGGTCGCCAAGGTGTTCTTCACCCACTACGAACCCCGCTTCCGGGACAACGAGCAGCGCGTCACCGCCACCAAACCGATCCGGGGTGGGCCCTGGCCGACGTACTGACCTAGGTGCCGACGGCGGTGGCGAGCAGGACGCGCAATTCTTCGACGACCTCGTCGAGCGCGGTAGTCGAGCGGTGGACACGGCACAGGATCACCGCGCCTTCGACGCTCGCGATCGCCATCGTGGCCAAGCGTTCGGCGCGTGCCGGTGCGACGCCTTCCGCGGCGATCGCGAC
>NZ_JBHWZY010000745.1:0-3489 GCF_042727815.1 Nocardia sp. NPDC060220 | reverse complement strand
ACATTCCTAGAACGACTGTACTATCTATATTCATAGTACGACTGTACGAGAAATAGATGAGCGATCAGGAGCCCCCCATGTCACGAGTCGTCGTCTTCGATGAGACCGGCACCCCCGAAGTCCTGCAGATCGTCGACGAACCGGTCGGCGACCCCGGCCCCGGCGAGGTGCGGATCAAGGTCGAAGCCGTCGGTATCAATCGACTCGACCAGATGATCCGTGCGGGCATGTCACCGCGACCGATCCGCCTGCCACACGCCCGCCTCGGCATCGAAGCGACCGGCACGATCGACGCCCTCGGCTCGGGAGTCGCCGGATGGGCCACCGGTGATGCGGTCATCGTCACAGCCGTGCCCGACATGGACACCAACGGCACCTACGCCGAACACCTCGTCCTTCCCGCCGACCGGGTCGCCGCCAGGCCCGCCGGCTTGGACGCCATCAGCGCAGCAGCGTTGTGGGTGGCGTACTCCACCGCCTACGGCGCGCTCGTCGAAAAGGCCGGAATGCAACCCGGCGACCATGTCCTGATCACCGCAGCCTCCAGCGGTGTCGGCCTGGCCGCCATCCAGATCGCCAACCAGATCGGCGCCATCCCCCTCGCCGTCACCCGGAGCGCCGCAAAAGAACGCACACTGCTGGCTGCAGGTGCCGTCGCCGTCATCGTCACCGACCGCGACGACGTCGTCGAGGCCACACACCGACACACCAACGGCATCGGCGCCGACATCGTGTTGGACTCGGTCATGGGTCCTGGCCTGGCCGAACTCGCCGATGCGGCCAAGCGATTCAGCGGCAGGCTGATCACCGTCGGCTGGCTGGATCCCCGGCCGGCACCGTATCCGGCCAGCCCGATCACCATGATCCGGTACATGAGCTTCGAGCACACCCTCGACCCGGCGGCCGTGCACCGCATCACCGCATTCCTGACCGCCGGCATCCGCACCGGCGCCCTGCGCCCCGTCATCGACACCGTGTTCACCCTCGACGACATCGTCGCCGCCCACCGCTACCTGGAACAGGGCCACCACACCGGCAAAATCGTTGTCACCGTTTGACGCCGACGCTGCCCAGGCGTCCTCGCGCCTACTGTCGTCCCGATCTCGTTGGGAGCGAGGCAGAGACGGTGAACGCAGTGCGGTCACCGGTGGAGTCGGCCCACTGCAGCGTAAGCACTCAGATCCGACGCCGCGCGGTGTCGCGGCGTCGTGGAGAGTGCGCGTACCCCGCTACTGGGGACGGGTCGCCACCGGTGTGGGGCGATCAGGCCGGGTGTGACGAGTCGGTACCCGGTGAGCATGGCCGTGATCTCGTCGCGCCCGCGTGCGTGGTAGGCGATGCCCGCACTGCGGAAAGTGTGAGTGGCTGAGTGGATCTGGTGAGTGTGGACGTCGTCGGTGATGTGGGTGAACACCATCCATGTCCCGGAAGCAAGGCGGTCGGTCAATGCCGTGACCATCGTGGGAGCGTCACTGATCAGTTCCGCGGTCCCCGACACAAACACCGCGATCGGCCTGGCTGTGTCCATCACGGCAATGATGTCGCCGAGGACCGCCGAAGTGTCGGTCAGATCGGTATCGGTAAAGAAGCGGTTCGGTCCGGTCAGCAGGGCACGGCCGTAGGCGGCGACAACGGGGTCGTTGTCGATGTAGAGGATTCGGGTGAGGTCGTCGTTCCGGTCTCCCGCGATTTCGTGGATGTTCGGGGCGTGCGGGTAGCCGCAGCCTAGTTCGACGAACTGGGAAACCCCGTGCTGGTCGATCAGGTACTCGACCGCGCGCAGGATGAAGCGACGTGATTCGGTGATCGCGGGCGTGATCTTGTTCGTCGCCAGGCTGGTGGCCAGCGCGTGGTCAGGCGCGTAGTGGTCCTTCCCACCCAGGATCGCGTTGTGCAGGCGCGCGGGGGTGGGCCGGTACGGGTCGGCGGTGGTCATTGCGGGCTCCTGCCGCTTGGGCATCTCAAGTTGTGTTTGTTGTTGTGGTGCAACAGAATTGGATGAGCTAGCTAGCGAGGCCATTGGGGATAGGTCATCGCGGCGCCGCTTCCGCGTCGTAGGTCATCAGCACGAGTCGACTCCTGTCGAGTTGTTGCACCGTTGGAGTTCGTCGACGCCTTCGGCGTGAGAGCCCCTTCAACGACTTAGACGCCGCAAAGGTGAATTCGGTTCCCTTGCAATGGATATCGGTCCAGCTCGGCTCCTCCGACGTTGGGTCGCCACTCGACTTGGTGGCATTCAGGTGGTTCGGAAGCGCATGAGGCAAGGCCTAGGTGCGGCGACATCGCCAGGCCCGGAAGGTCAGGGCAGCAGGTTAGGCGAGCACCGCGAAAATTGTTGCGGGCGAGCCGCTCCTACTGCTGAATAGCCTCACGGATCCGATCGGCCAGCACCTGGTTGCCAGCGGCGATGAACTTGCGGCACGTACTCATTGCCTTGTCGATTTCAGACAGGGTGTATCCCGACGGTTTCCCCGGACCTGCCCAGCAAATCTGCCCAGCTACCGATTGCCACCAACGATGTTTCTTGCGACTGACCAGCCGATCAAGCGGCGCGCGGCGCGTACATGATGACTGCGACACCGACCAGGCAGATCACCGCGCCGACTACGTCCCACCGATCGGGACGGAAGCCGTCCAGCGCCATCCCCCACAACAGTGATCCGGCGACGAACACGCCACCATAGGCTGCGAGGATGCGTCCGAAGTTGGCGTCGGGCTGCAACGTTGCGACGAAACCGTAGATCCCCAGGGCGATGACTCCGGCGCCGATCCATGCCCAGCCACGATGCTAACGCACGCCCTGCCAGACCAGCCAAGCCCCGCCGATCTCGGCGATTGCAGCAAGAACGAACAGCAGGATCGAGCGCACCACGGTCATGGCCAGAGCCTAGATATCCGGTTCAGGATGCTGTGATCGTGGTGGCGTACCCGCAGACCGAGCCCGAATATGATGACCGTCCTAGTGATCGATTCAGTAGCCACAGCCGCTGTCTCCCGTACTCGATTTGCGGTTCAGGTCGTCGAAAAGGACTGGGCAGGTGGGGCTTTCGCTACATGCGAGCAGGTCATCAAAGCCTGCGGCAAGGGCGGCGCGCAATGTGTCACGTACCGCGGTCAGCTTGGCGAGCTTCGCGTCGATGTCAGCTGATTTCTAGGTGGCGCAGGCCTGTAGCCCAGCGACGCCGCTTTGCCGAACTGGGTTGCCGCGAGCGATCGGCGACTTCATCGAGGGTTAACCCGAGGCGCCGGGCGGCCTTGATCACGTGCAACACCGTGCCGGTCTGCTCGGAGTACAGCCGATGAACGCCCTAGGAGCGGGCCGGCGCGTAGACGACGTTCGAGCAGCCAGTCGAAGAAATCTCGCTCTGGTTGCCGGGGCTTTCCAGTCTGAACTCGTCGATGATGTTGAGGAATCGCACCGCTCTCGCTCAAGGGGTCGCGTGCGTCGGCCGCCGAGGATGCGGCAGTGGAGGGCAGCAGCTCGCCGGC
>NZ_JBHWZY010000744.1:0-3497 GCF_042727815.1 Nocardia sp. NPDC060220 | reverse complement strand
GCTGCTGGCTCCTGTCGCGCGCGCATGCCTTCCATTATGGCCTGAAATGTCAATTTTCTGTCCGCGGGCATCCTCGTTCTCGCGTCGACGGCGACCTACCGTTGACCGCAGAGATCACTGACATGAGGAGCTGGGCTATGCGCACTCGGACAATGCCGTCCGCTGTCATCATCGGCACCGGGTTCGGCGGCCTCGGCATGGCGATGGAACTGCTGCGCCACGGCTTCGACGACCTCGTCATCCTGGAGCGGGCGTCGGATGTGGGTGGGGTGTGGCGGGAGAACACCTACCCGGGCGCCGGGTGCGATATTCCCTCCCCGCTCTACTCGTACTCGTATGCGCCGAAATCCGATTGGCCCAAGCGGTTCTCGGGACAGCCCGATATCCACGCGTATCTGCGGGATGTGGCGCGCGACAACGGCCTGCGCGAGCGGATCCGGTTCGGGTCCGAGGTGACCGAAGCCGAATTCGACGATGCGAGCGGGAAATGGACGGTGCGCACCGCCGACGGCTACGAGGCAACCACCGACGTGCTGATTTCCGCGGTCGGTCAGCTCTCGCGGCCCGCGTTGCCCACCATCGCCGGGATCAGCTCGTTCGCCGGACCGGCCTTCCACTCCGCGGAGTGGGACCACAGTGTCGACCTGACGGGTAAGCGGGTCGCCGTTGTCGGTACCGGTGCCAGTGCGATCCAGTTCGTGCCCGCGATCCAGCCGCAGGTGGGGGCCCTGACGCTGTTCCAGCGCTCGGCGGCGTGGGTGCTGCCCAAGCCCGATGTCGAGTACAAGGCGTGGCATCACCGGATGTTCGCGACGGTGCCGCCGGTTCGCCTCGCCGAGCGATTCGCGGTCTGGGCCCTGTGTGAGTTTCTGTCGCTGGGCATCGCTGATGTCACCGCGATCAGGGGCCTGGTCACCAGGATCGCCGTGAACCATCTGCGCACGCAGGTCAGCGACCCGCAACTGCGCGCGAAACTGACGCCGGACTACCCGGCCGGCTGCAAACGTGGGCTGTTCTCCAACAACTACTATCCGGCACTCACCCAGCCGAACGTGCGGGTGGAGACGACCGAGATCGCCGAAGTCGTGCCGACCGGGGTGAAAACCGCCGACGGCGTGCTGCACGAAGTCGACGTGATCATCTACGGAACCGGGTTCAAGGGCACCGAATTCCTGTGGCCGATGGCGATTCGCGGCGCGAACGGGCGCAAGCTCGAGGACGAGTGGCAGGGCGGTGCCCGCGCCTACCACGGCATCACGGTGCCCGGCTTCCCGAACATGTTCATGGTGTACGGGCCCAACACGAACCTGGGCGTCGGCTCGATCGTCTACATGATCGAATCGCAGGCTCGCTACATCCGCCAGGCGCTCGAGGAACTGTCCCGCCACCCGGCGCACACCCTCGATGTCCGGCGTGCGGTGGCCGAGGAATACGACGTGAAGCTGCAAGCCCGGCTCGCCCGTACGCCGTGGGGTCTGTGCTCGAGCTGGTATCGCAACGCCGCGGGCCGGATCACCAACAACTGGCCGGGCGCGGTCCTGAGTTATCGACTACAGACCCGAGCCCTGCGCCCCGAGCACTATCACCTGACCACCAACACGACAACGCCTGCGGGTCAGTGATATTCGCGGACCGGAATTCGAAAGAGGCTCATCGATGAAGCTGACCAACGGCACCGCGGCCGAGGTACGCGAGAAGGTGCGGGCGGTGCGCCGGTTGCACCAGACCGGCCTGATCGACCTGTGGCGACCGCGCCGGATCAAGCGCATGATCGCGCTCAACAACTCCTACGGCCCACAAGCGGCGATGATCAGCGCCGGGGCGGCCGATCGGCCCGACGAACCCGCGCTGGCCGACGAGCACGGCGTGCTGACCTACCGCGAGCTCGACGAACAGTCCAACGCCTTGGCCCACGGTCTGCTCGGGCAGGGCCTGCGCGGCGGCGACGTGGTCGGCGTGCTGGCCCGCGACCATCGTGGCCTGGTGCTGGCGATGGTGGCGGCAGGCAAGGCAGGGTTGCGGCTGGCCATGCTGAACACCAGTTTCGCCAAGCCGCAACTCACCGAAGTCGCTGTGCGGGAGAAGGTTCGCGCGATTCTGTTCGACAGTGAATTCGCCGGGCTCATCGATGCCCTGCCCGAGACGATGCCCCGGATCCTCACCTGGGTCGACGCGGAACACACGCCGCTGCCGAGCACGGTGACCATCGACATGCTGGTGGCGGCGAACAGTAATGCCCCGCTGCCCCCGCCGGACCGGCCCGCGGGCTTCATCATCCTCACCAGCGGCACCACCGGTCTGCCCAAGGGTGCGCCGCGCACCAAGGTCTCTCCGTTCGCCACCGCCCTGGTCGTCGACCGGGTGCCGTTCCCTCGCGGTGGGGTCGTCATGATCGCGACTCCGGTTTTCCACACCACCGGGATGGGGACCTGGACGATAGCCAGCGCGCTCGGCGCCGAGATCGTGCTGCGGCGCCGCTTCGACGCGCAGGCCACCTTGGCGGCGATCGAGCGGCATTCGGTCGAGATGCTGGTCGCGGTGCCGACCCAGTTGAACCGCATTCTCGCGCTCGGTCCCGACGTCATCGCCGAGTACGACACCTCGACGCTGCGCACGGTTTTCGTCGGCGGCGCACCGCTGCCCCCCGACCTGGCGATCCGATGGCAGGAGGCCTTCGGTGACGTGCTCTACAACGGGTACGGCTCCACCGAGGTCGCGATCACCGCTGTCGCCCAGCCGCACGAATTGCGTCGTGCGCCGGGCACCGTCGGGCGGGCACCGGTCACCGCGCGCATCGCGCTCTACGACAGCGACGATCGCCGAATCACCGCGGCGAACGTCTCGGGGCGAATCTTCGCCCGCACCGTCGCCCCGTTCGAGGGGTACACCGACGGAAAGACCAAACAGATCATCGACGGGTACATGTCGACCGGGGACATGGGCCACTTCGACGCTGATGGGCTGCTGTTCATCGACGGCCGCGACGACGACATGGTCGTCTGCGGTGGCGAGAACGTCTATCCGCTGGAGGTGGAGAATCTGCTGGCGGGTCGCGCCGATATCGCCGATGTCGCGGTGATCGGTGTCGACGACGCGGACTTCGGACAGCGGCTGCGCGCCTTCATCGTCGCCGCCACGGACGACAAGCCGGACGTGCAGGAGATCAAGAACTACGTCAAGGACAACCTCGCCAGGTACAAGGTGCCCCGTGACGTGGTGTTCCTCGACGAGATGCCCCGCAATCCCACCGGCAAGATCGTGCGCAAGGCGCTGACCGAGTATGTCGTCGACGGACACGGGGGGCGGTGAGCGTCATGACCGAATACGACTACGACGTGATTGTGATCGGTTCCGGCTTCGGCGGCAGCGTCACCGCGCTGCGGCTGACCGAGAAGGGCTACCGCGTCGGCGTTCTCGAATCCGGGCGGCGATGGAATCCCGAGGATTTCCCGAAGTCCAACTGGAATATCCGCAAGTCGCTGTGGATGCCCCGACTC
>NZ_JBHWZY010000743.1:0-3500 GCF_042727815.1 Nocardia sp. NPDC060220 | reverse complement strand
GTTGATGTCAGCGGCCGTCGCGATGCGCGAATCCGATCCCCGTGGCGCGGCCCGGATTCTGACCAAGGCCGTGCACACCGCCTGGTACCTCGGACCCGATGAGCTCGACGAGGTCGCCGATGTCCTGGCGACGCTGCGGCTGATGGAGGAAGACCCCGCGACGCCGATCGCGCGCTACCTGACCGGGTCGGTGACGGGTCAGCGGGTCGCCGACCTGCGGGACGCGGCGGCCGCCGCCCGGACCGGCGGGGCGGACAGTCCGGCCGACCTGGTGCAGCTGTGTGGCAGCGGTTTGGTCGTCGGGCAGGACGAGCAGGTCGAGGAACTGGCCGGCGAGTTGATCAGGGAATGCCGGGAGCAGGGGCGGATCGGGTTGCTGGCGCCGCTGCTGTTCTTCCGATCGGAGGGGTTGTTGTTCGGCGGGCGACCGAGGGAGAGCCGGATCGCGGCCGAGGAAGGGCTGCGGATCGCACAGGACAGCGGACAGGCGCAGTGGATCAGTCAGATCCACGCATTTCTCGCGTATCTCGCCGCGCTACAGGGTGATTCGGCAGCGTGTCGCGACCATGCCGAGCGTGCGGCGGCCGAGGAATTCGGCGGGCCGGGCGCGGTCGGTGCGTCGTGGGCGCACGCGGCCGTGGCACTGCTGGCCCTCGGCGAAGGCAGGCTGGAGCAGGCAAGGACCGAGCTCGCTCAGATGACGATCGAACCGGCGCGGCACCACGTCATCGGGCTGCGCACACTGCCGGATCAGATCGAGGTAGCGGTTCGGCTCGGCGCGACCGACCGCGCGACCGAGGCGCTGGATCGGCTCACCGCCTGGTCGCAGCGGACCGAGCAGGAGTGGATCGCGGCGCTGGCGGCCCGTGGCCGGGCGTTGCTGGCCGACGGCCCGGCGGCCGAACAGCATTTCGTGGCCGCGCTCGCCGCCAACCGGCCGTTCGACGAAGCCCGCACTCGGCTGCTCTACGGCGAGTGGCTACGCCGCGACAAGCGCAAGGTCGACGCGCGGACCCAGCTGGAACAGGCGACAGCGCTGTTCGATCGGCTCGGCGCGGCACCGTGGAGCGAACGCGCGCGCACCGAACTGGGCGCGCTCGGTGTCGGAACCGGTACGCGTGCGAGCGGCGGCCCGCTGAGCCTGCTCACCCCGCAGGAATCACAGATCGTGCGGCTGGCCGCGCAGGGATTGTCGAATCGGGAGATCGCGGCACGGCTGTTCCTGAGTCACCGCACCGTCGGCCATCACCTGTACAAGGCGTATCCGAAGCTGGGCGTGCTGTCGCGCGGTGAGTTGAGTTCGCTCGACCTGACGGAATGATCCGCCATCCGGGGTGCACGAACCTGGCCTGGTGCCCGAATCAGTGGCGCGACGCGGTGCGGGTGGCGCCGACGGTCCAGCGAACGGCGGCGACCGCGGCGGCCGCCAGCACCGCGACCTGCGGTGACCCGATGATCAGCAGCAGCAGCGCGGCGACCACGAGCGCGGCAACGAGCGCCTCGAGCTTGTAGACCGGCCAAGCACTACCCGCGATGTCGACGGTCGCGGATGCTGCCGATGAGGTGAGCACTGCCATGCAGACCAGGATAGGCGTACATCGAAGTTCGGTCCACCGAACTTGTTCGAGTGGCTCTATCGGGAACATCACAGGGCGATGGTTCGTTGTGCAGGTCATGCCACTCACAGGAGAGTACGCACCGAGCACTTCGGACTGGGCACGCGAACAGGCCGAGACCTACGAGAACTCCGGCGGCGCCGAGGGCACCTCGTTGCAGGGCAAGCCCGTCATCCTGCTCACCACCAAGGGCGCCAAGACCGGCAAGCTGCGCAAGACGCCGCTGATGCGGGTCGAGCACGACGGCGAGTACGCCGTCGTCGCGTCACTGGGCGGGGCGCCGAAGAATCCCGTCTGGTACCACAACATCAAGGCCGATCCGCACGTCGAACTGCGCGACGGCACCACCACCAAGGACTACACCGCCCGCGAGGTCGCCGGCGACGAGCGAGCGCAGTGGTGGGAGCGCGCGGTCGCCGTGTGGCCCGACTACGACGAGTACACGAAGAAGACCGATCGCGTGATCCCGGTCTTCGTCCTCACACCGCGCTGAACCGCAGGTCCGAGCCCATCCGCCGTGGTCGCCACGGCGGGTGGTTCCGCTCGCCGAGCGCGCGAACCGCCTCGGTAGCATTGTCCGGGTGTCCCCCATCGCTGACGTCGCCGAAGTGTCCGTAATCCGTCCGCCGCTCACCGCGGACGAGATCGACGCCGCCGCAAAGCGAATTTCCGACATCATCGAGCCGACTCCGCTGCAGTACAGCGCGCGGCTGTCGGCGAGCACCGGTGCGCAGGTGTACCTCAAGCGCGAAGACCTCACCGCGGTTCGCTCCTACAAGCTGCGCGGCGCCTACAACCTGATGGTGCAGCTCACCGCCGCCGAGCGCGCGGCCGGTGTGGTCACCGCCAGCGCGGGCAATCACGCGCAGGGCGTGGCGTTCGCCTGCCGGGCGATGGGTGTGCGCGGGCGCATCTATGTGCCGACCACCACCCCCAAGCAGAAGCGCGACCGCATCCGCGTGCACGGCGGCGAGTTCGTCGAGCTGATCGCCGTCGGCGAGACCTACGACGCCGCGGCGGCGGCCGCCGCCGACGATGTCGCCCGCACCGGCGCCACCATGGTGCCGCCGTTCGACGACCCGCGCACCGCCGCGGGTCAGGGCACCATCGCCGCGGAGTTCCTCGACCAGCTCGGCACGGCCCCCGACCTGGTGATCGTCCCGGTCGGCGGCGGCGGCTGTCTCGCCGGCATCGGCACCTACCTGCGCGAACGCGCACCGCACACCGGTCTGCTGGCCGTCGAACCCGCGGGCGCGGCCTCGCTGACCGCCGCGCTGGTCGCCGGCGCACCGGTGACGCTGCCCGAGATCGACCCGTTCGTCGACGGCGCCGCCGTGCGCCGCATCGGCGAACTGCCCTACCGGGCGGCGGCGTCGTTCGGCGGCCGGATGGTCTCGCATGCCTCGCTGCCCCTGCTCACCACACCCGGATCCTCCACCGGGACAGCGGCTTTCCGGGTGATGCTGGTCGACGAGGGCGCTATCTGCACCGCGATGCTCGACCTCTACCAGAGCGAAGGCATCATCGCCGAGCCCGCGGGCGCGCTGGCCACCGCGGCCTTGGCCGAGATCGACATCGCGCCCGACAGCACGGTCGTGGTGCTGGTCTCGGGTGGCAACAACGATGTGTCGCGCTACGGCGAGATCATCGAGCGCTCACTGGTGCACCGCGGTCTCAAGCACTACTTCCTGGTCGACTTCCCGCAGGAGCCCGGTGCGCTGCGCCGCTTCCTCGACGATGTCCTCGGCCCCGACGACGACATCACCATGTTCGAGTACGTCAAGCGCAACAACCGGGATACCGGGGCCGCACTGGTCGGCATCGAGCTCGGTGCCACCGACAATCTGGCGTCGTTGATGCACCGTATCGAGGAGTCCCCGATCC
>NZ_JBHWZY010000742.1:0-3507 GCF_042727815.1 Nocardia sp. NPDC060220 | reverse complement strand
CTTCGGCGAGCTCGAGCAACCCACCTGGATGCTCAAGGTCCGCGACGACTATTTCAAGGGCGCGGCGTCGATGTACGCCCAGGTCGAGCTCGGTGCCTTGCTCGACGAGATGGACGAACAGGGCGTCGAGAAGGCCGTTCTGATGTATTCGATGGTGAAACCGTCCAAGACCGCGCTCGCGTTCGTCGAGGCACGCCCGGATCGGTTCTCGCTGGCGGTCAACGGCGTCGATCTCCTGCGCCCGGTCGCCTCGCTGCGTGAACTCACCGCGTTGGTGCGCGACCTGCCGGTTACCTACACCACCACCGGGGCGAGTTTCTGGGGCGACGGCCGGTATCCGCCGACCGACGCGGTCTACTACCCCCTCTACTACAAATGCGCCGAGATCGGTCTTCCGTTGTGCATGAACACCGGGATTCCCGGTCCGCCGATCCCGGGTGAGGTCCAGAATCCGATCTATCTGGACCGGGTGTGCTACCAGTTCCCCGAACTGAAACTGTGCATGATCCACGGCGCCGATCCGTGGTGGGACACCGCGATCCGGCTGCTCATCAAATACGAGAACCTGCGCTTGATGACCTCGGCCTGGTCACCGAAACGGTTGCCGGACAGCTTGACCCACTTCATGCGCACCCGGGGGAAGAACAAGGTCATCTTCGGTTCGGACTGGCCGGTGCTCGCTATGCGCAGGCTGGTGCCCGAGGCCGAGGCCTTGGATCTGCCCGCGAACGTGCTCGACAACTACCTCTACAACAACGCGCAGGAGTTCTTCTTCGGCGACCGATCCGTCGGCGACTGACGCGCCGCAATCAGGAGAAATACGATGTTGGACCGATATGAACTGCGTCGACAGGACTACAGCCTGTCGGCGGATCAAACCGAACTCCAGGCCGTCTACGCGAAGTTCTTCCGTTCGCGGTGTTCCCTCGACACCGTCCGCGCGGCGGAGGAGACCGGATTCGACAAGGATCTGTGGGAGCAGCTGTGCGCGACCGGCGCGACCTCGATGGCGCTGCCGGAAGCGGTCGGCGGTGACGGCGCGACCCTGGTCGAATTGTCTTTGGTAGCTGAGGAATTGGGACGGGTGATCGCTCCGCTGCCGTGGATCGATCACATCTGCGCGGCACGGTTGCTGGGCCGACTCGGCGTGCTGACCGCGGGCGAGAGTGACAGCACCGAGGTGGTCGAGGGCACACGGTTGCTCGCCCTCGATACCCGCGTCGACCCCACGACCGGCGTGCGGCTCATCGCCGCGGGCTCGGTCGCCGACGACATCATCGTCCGTGACGGCGACGACATCGTGCGGGTGAGTTTCGATACCCGCCCCGCGAAGGTCGACAACATCGGCCGGCTGCCGATGGCCTGGGTGGACCCGGCCGCCGCCGACCGCCGGACCGTGCTGGCCAGTGGCGCGCAGGCGCTCACCGAGTACCACCGGGCGCTCGACGAATGGCGCGTGCTCACCGCCGCGGCCCTGGTGGGGCTGATCGACGAAACCCTCCGGATCGCCGCTGAATTCGCCACCACCCGCTACACGATGGGTGTCCCGATCTCGACCCTGCAGGGCATCTCCCATCCACTGGCCAATATCGCGATCACGGTCAATGCCGCGCGCAACCTGACCCGGCGCGCCGCGTGGTTCCTCGAACACGAGCCCGACACGCAACCCGGTCTGTCGGCCGCGGCGTTCGTCTTCATCGCCGAGGAGGCGCCGCGGGCGGCGACGATGGCCGTCCAGGTGCAGGGCGGACTCGGGGTCGCGACGGAAGCGGCCGCGTCGGCCTATCTGGTGCGGGCACGGGGCTGGCCGCTGGCCGCCGGTGACCTCGGCGCCAGCGCAGTGCAGGTCGCTGAACTCTTCGCCGCAGCGTCGGCCTAGGACGGAGTAGAACATGGATTTCTCACGAGTCGAACTCTCTGCCGATGACCAGGAATTCCTGGACGGCGCACGAGCCTTTCTCACCACCCACGTCACCGACGAGGTGCGTCGCCGCGATCGCGAGACCGGTGACAACTTCGACGCAGGCGTGCACGAGGCGCTCGGCGCGGCCGGGTGGCTGAGCGCGGAGCTGAACGCCGAGGAGGACGGCGGGCTCAATCGCCTGCGGCGCCGGATGTGGGACCTGGAGAAGCGGCGGGTCCACATTCCCTGGGTCACCTGGGGCACGACCGCGATCGTCGCCAAGTCCGTGCGTAAACATGGTTCCGCCGAATTGCGGGAAGAGGTACTGCCCGGACTGGAGCGCGGTGAAGTCCGGTTGTGCCTGGGATACACCGAGCCCGACGGCGGGTCCGACGTCGCGATGTGCAAGACGCGGGCGGTGCGTGACGGCGACCAGTGGGTGATCAACGGCTCGAAGATGTTCACCACCGGCGCGCACAACTGCCAGTACGTCTTCCTGATCACCAATACCGACCCCGAGGCGTCGAAACACAAGAGCCTCACCATGTTCCTGGTGCCGCTGAACAGCCCCGGCATCGAGATCCAGGGCATCCGCACCGTCGACGGTGACCGGACCAACATCGTCTACTACAGCGATGTCCGGGTGGACGACAAGTACCGCCTCGGCGAGGTGAACGGCGGGTGGGCCGTGCTGATGGGCCCCCTCAACGAGGAACACGGTGTGGTCGGCGCCGATGACGACGGCCTGCAGGATGTCTCGATCCTCATCCACCAGGGCACGATGATGGCGACCTCGGTCGAAAAGGTGGTCGCCATCGCGGCCCGTCCCGGTCCCGACGGGCGTCGTCTGCTCGACGACCGGTCGGTCGGCTATCGCCTGGGCCGCAGTATCGCGCGGATGGAAGCCGCGCTCGCCGCGCCGCACATGTTCGGCCGCGTCGCCATCGCGCAGGCCATGCGCGACATCTCACCCGAGCTGATGGACATCCTCGGCCCCGCCGCCGCGCTGCCGATAGAGACCGAGGGCGCCGCCGACAACGGCGGGATGGAATACATCTATCGCTGGGCGCCGCTGTGCGGCATCTACGGCGGCACGCTCGAGGTGTTCCGCAACATGATCGCCCAGCACATCCTCGGGCTCGGACGGGCCAACTACTCGCTGCCGGCCAAACCCAAGGCACAGGCGAGCTGATCGCGCTCGGAAGGAGCACCCGTGGCCGAGACCACGCAACGGCCGCCGCCGCCGATCACGCCGGAGACCGCTTTCTACTGGGCCTCCGGCGCCGACGGTCGCTTGCGGATCACCCAGTGCCGCTCCTGCGCGGCGCTGATCCATCCGCCGCAACCGGCGTGCCGGTACTGCCGTGGCGATCAGCTCGAGATCAGTGTGGTCTCGGGATTCGCCACGCTGATCGGTTTCACGGTCAACGAGCGATTCGCGGTGCCCGGGCTGCCCGCGCCCTATGTCGTCGCGCAGGTCGCGCTCGAGGAGGACTCGCGAGTCCGGTTGACCACCAATGTGATCGACTGCGATCCCGCCGATCTTGTGCTCGGCCAACGGATGGAGGTGGTGTTCGAGCAGGCGGGTACGGCCTGGCTTCCGC
>NZ_JBHWZY010000741.1:0-3508 GCF_042727815.1 Nocardia sp. NPDC060220 | reverse complement strand
GCCGGAACCCGGTGTTCATCCCGCTCGACGGCAGTACCTCCTCGACCGCGACGTGCCGATCAGCATCGGCGGGCTCGGCGAAGTGCGGTCGGAATTCGATTCCCCGCGCGCCGCGATCGCCTTTCTGCTCGACCGTGAACGGGTCACCACCGCGCAGATCAGCGCGCTCACAGCGGCCGCGCGTGACACCAATGATTTCCTCGGCGAACAATTCATGCAGTGGTTCTTGGGGGAGCAAGTCGACGATGTCGCCGGAATGACCACGCTGCTCACTGTGCTCGACCGACAGGACAACCTGTTCGACGTCGAGGAATTCATCCGCCGTGAACTGCGTGGCGCGGTGCGCGTCGACACCACGGCACCCCGAATGGCAGGCGCGAGTAAGGCATAGCCTCGCCGGCGTGCCGGCCGTGCGCAGCCCAGGAATGGCTGCACATCGGCGCTTATTAGGAAATACTTGGTTAGGGAATACTGTCCTCAATAAGGCTGCACTTGGATGACAACCCCCTATGACCAGCATTAATGTTGCCGCCATGTCGATTCATCCGGAAACCCCGCGAAGCAAGTTCCACACTCTGCTCCAAGACCAGATCCGGCATGAGTTCAATGCCGAGCACCAGTACATCGCGATCGCGGTGTGGTTCGACAACAACGACCTGCCGCAGCTGGCGAAGCGTTTCTACGCACAGTCGGTGGAAGAACGCAATCACGCGATGATGATCGTGCAGTATTTCGTCGACCGCGACATCTCCGTGGAGATCTCGGGCATCGACGCGGCGAAGTCGAAGTTCGAGTCCGCGCGTGAGCCGATCGAACTGGCGCTGGCCCAGGAGAAGACGGTCACCGACCAGATCGTGCAGCTGGCGAGCACCGCTCGTGAAGAGGGCGATTACCTCGGCGAGCAGTTCATGCAGTGGTTCCTGAAGGAACAGGTCGAGGAAGTAGCGCACATGACCACGCTGCTCAATATCGCCGATCGCGCCGGGTCGAACCTGTTCGATCTGGAGGCGTTCATGTGGCGTGAGCTGAGCACCCCGAAGGACGCGTCCGGCGCACCGTCGGTGGCCGGCGGCAGCGTCTAGCTCGAACGCGACAAGGATTCGGCTCGCGGGCAGCGAGCCGAATCCTTCGCGAGCGCTTTACCAGCCGGAGCCGGAGCCGCCCGAGCCGGTGTTGGCCAGCACGGTGCCGATCAAGATCTGGGCGAGACCGGCGATAGATCCGAGAAATTCCACGATGCCTCTTACTTTCCTTGTCACCGATTGTCCGGTTCAGTCGTGAACCTAGCCGACCAAATCTGTGAAAGAGGCATGTTTCATTAAGTTCAGCGCAGGGTGACCTGACGCGACCGCAAACCATCGCGCGAACGACGCTCTTCGCTGGTCATCGGCACGTCGGAGGCCAGCGCCTCGGCCAGGCGAGCACCGAATTCACGTGCCGGGGCCTCCCATTCGGCCGGGTGCCGCTCGGGATCGAGATCGAACACCGGCACCAGCAGACCGTGTGTGCGGAACGAACCGGCGAAGCGCGAACCCTCACCCAGGTGCAGACCACCGGTGGCGTGCACGCGAGCCAGCGCCAGCATCAGCGCGTCCTCGTCTTCGGGACGCACCCAGCGCACATGCGCCTTCTCGCCCGCGTCGACCCACCAGGCCGCGCCGACGGAATCCGGGCCGAGATCCAGCCGCGCCGACGGCATGATGGCCTGCTTGGCCTGCTCGATCGTCGCCGCCACCTGCGGATCCGGGGTGACACCCTCGGGCACCCACCAGTCGAAGTCCTGGTGCACGGTGAGCTCGAGATCGGCGCCGGGATCGATGACATCGGCCAGACGCGGACCACCGTCGGTAGCGTCGGCGGAGTTCAGCGACTCACCGGGCTCGGCCGACTGGGTCCACAGGATCGCCGCCGCGATGTCGGCCGACGGGTCCTCGCCACGGAACTGCATCTGCGTGCCGACGAAGCCGACCGGCTCGTCGCCTGCCCGCACGAGCGCGGCCACCGCGCCGGGCAGCACCGTCGCCAGGGTGACCTCACGCTGCGCGGCCACACCCGGCGCGAGCTTCAAGGTCGCGGTCGCCGACGGCACGAACTCCCGCAGCGCCACCAGATCACATTCGGCGGCAAGACCCTCGAACGGCCGTGTCACGGCCGCGGATGCCTGCTCCTGCGCCGCACGCCGCTGCGCGAGACGCTGAGCCCGATTACTGTCGGGCTTCGGACTGTTCCGCTTGCTTTTACCCACGCGTGGAGTTTATGGCCGGGCGGCAAGTTCGCTTACCGCGCCCCCTGCCCAGGGCGCGTCCGGTCAGACTCCGGCGAGTAGCGCCTTGGTACGACCGGGGTGATTGGTCGCGACCCAGCTGACGCCCAGATCGGCGCACAACGTCACGTCCTCGGGATCGTCGACGGTCCAGCAGTAGGTGGCCCGCCCCGCCGCGGCGGCCTTGTCGACGAGTTCGGGATGCTCACGCAGCGTTTTCACCGACGGCCCCACCGCGGTAGCGCCGACCGTGGTGGCCGCGCCGCCGCCGAGAAACCGCGACGATTCGCCGAGCAGCACCGTCGGCAGCAGCGGGGCGGCGCGGCGGATCCGCCAGACCGCGGTCGCCGCGAACGACATCACCACCGCGCGGGAATGATCGGCCGAGGCGGGCGTGGCGATGCCGAAGCGCTGCAGTTCGGCGAGCACCTTGTTCTCCACCAGGGCGCCGTAGCGCACCGGGTGTTTGGTCTCGATGAACAGTTTCGTCGGGCGGGTGCGCCAGTCGAGGACGAGTCCGATCAGATCGCTGAGCGCGAGCACGCCCTGCGGCGCGTCGTCGGTGCCGAAGTTCATGTCGCGCAGCTCGTCCAGCGTCAGTTCGCTGACCAGGCCGGTGGCGTCGGCGGTGCGGTCGACGGTGCGGTCGTGCACGCAGACCAGGTGGCCGTCGCGGGTGAGCCGGACGTCGCATTCCACACCGTCGGCCCCCTCCTGCAGGGCTAGCTCGTACGCGGCGAGAGTGTGCTCGGGTCGTGCCGCCGACGCGCCACGATGCGCCACCACGAAGGGTGGGCGATTGTTCTGGCTCACTTGGCCACGACCTCCTCCTGCGTATTCTCGCCTGCCCGGACAACATCCGCGCGTTCGGCCTCATCGTGCCCGGCGTCGTCGCGCGCCGCGACAGCGCCCGGCTCGACGGGCGCGATGACGACCTGCGCGGGGTCGGCCGCCATCACCCAGCGATGCGCGGACCTGATGTCGCCGCGCAGGTCGCGACCTTCCAGCGTGCGCACCATCCACAGCGTGAGCATCGCGAACCCGGCAGCACACAGGTTGGTGAAACCGGTGAACGAGACACCGTCGGCCTCGGCCTGCAGGGTCGACGCATCGCGCCACAGCGTCGCCGCGATCAACAGCAGCCCGCTGAACACCCAAGCGGCCCACCAGATCCGCACGGCCCGCCACGAACGCGGATCGGGGTCGGCACCGAGGAGTTCGGTGAGGAACACGCCCGGCCAGATC
>NZ_JBHWZY010000740.1:0-3508 GCF_042727815.1 Nocardia sp. NPDC060220 | reverse complement strand
CGACACAGACAAGAAGACCTTCGCTGCCCTCCCCGGACCACCCGACTCGCCCGCGGGCCAGATCATCCTGCGCGCCCGCCGCGGCAGCGAGTGGCCCGAGGTCGGCGTCATTGCATCCTGAAGGCTGTGCCACGACGGGCTTCAGAGTCGACATCGCCCCGAGGTCGGCGTCATTGCATCCTGAACGCTGTGCGACGACGGGCTTCAGAGTCGACATCGCCCCGAGGTCGGCGTCATAGCCTCGTAAACGCTACTCGGTGACGAGCTCCGCGGCTGCTGTCCGCACCACCTCGGGGATCGCCACCGGTTTGCGGGTGTCGGCGTCGACATAGACGTGGACGAATTCGCCGGTGGCGGCGAGCTCGAGCCCGCCGTCGCCCGCGCGGAAGATCGCCAGGTCGTAGGTGATGCTCGAGGTGCCGAGGCGGGCGATCCGCAGGCCCACCTGGAGCTGGTCGGGAAAGCTGACCGAGCCGTGGAATCGGCACGACGTCTGCGCGACGACGCCGAGCGCGGGCAGCTCGGTGATGTCGGTACCGGTGGCGCGCATCAGCCAGGCGTTCACGGCGGTGTCGAAGTAGGAGTAGTAGGTCACGTTGTTCACGTGGCCGTACTGGTCGTTGTCGGCCCACCGGGTCGGCATCGGCCACAGGACGGGATAGCTCATCGGGTCATCATGCCGCGCTCCCCTGCCGGTGGTCGCGCGGGCTCACCCCGAAGTGCCGTTTGAAGGCGGTGCTGAGGGCGAAGGCGCTGCCATATCCGACCTGGTGAGCGATGGATTCCACCGTCGCGTCGGATTCGGCGAGCAGATCGGCGGCGAGCGAGAGCCGCCATTCGGTCAGAAAGCTCATCGGCGGTTCCCCGACCAGCTCGCTGAACCGGCGGGCCAGCGCGGCCCTGGACATGCCGACCGCTTCGGCCAGGGCGACCACCGTCCACGGATGGGCCGGATTGTGCTGGAGCAGGCGCAGGGCCTTGCCGACCAGCGGATCACTGTAGGCGTGGTACCAGGCGGGGGCGTCGTCGCGGGCGAACCAGGCACGCAGGGCGGCGATGAGCAGCAGGTCGAGCAGGCGGTCGAGAACGGCGGTTTGCGCGGGCAGGTCCTTGGTCGCTTCGTCGACGAGCAGATCGAGCAGTCGGGTATCGAGCTCACCGCGCGGCAGCACCGCGACCTGCGGCAGCGCACGCAGCAACCGTCTGCTCACCGCGCCCGCGGATTCGTAGGTTCCGGTGACCATCAGCGTCTCACCGTCGATATCGGTGCCCCACTGTCGCACGCCCAGACTCAGTGTCTCGCACAGGATCTCACCCTCGGGCGTCGTGGTGACCTGCCCCGGCTGGATGACGACCTGGGGTTCGGTCGCCGGATCGTCGGCCACCGTATACGGCTGCGGCCCACGGAAAACCGCGACGTCGCCCGCGCCGAGTTGCCGCGGCGGCATGGAATCGGTGCTGACCCAAGCCTTTCCGCGGATCATCGCGAGCACCGTGAGCGGGGCTTCGTCCTGCACGCGCAGCGACCACGGTGGGTTCAGCAGCGAACACATGAGGAACGCACCGCGGGCGCGTGGACCTTCGAGCAGACCGGCTAACGCATCCACCACTCCACAGTAGACGACAACCCGTAGACGACAACGCATGTTCGTGAGCGGCACGACGATGTCGCCGCAGGCCGCGCGACGGTGTACTTGTCTTATGACAAACACCGCTTCTCACCAGCAGCTTTCCCTCATCACCGGCGCTACCGGCAAGACCGGCAGCCGGGTGGCGGCCCTCCTCGAAGCCGCGGGCCGACCGGTCCGCCACGGCTCACGCACCGCGGCGATCCCCTTCGATTGGACCGACCGGCAGACCTGGGCGCCCGCGCTCGCCGGCGTCGACTCCGTCTACCTCGCCTTCCAGCCCGACCTCGCCGTACCCGGGGCCCCGGACATCATCCGCGCGTTCACCGCCGCCGCCCGAGCCGCGGGCGCGCGCTCGGTGGTGCTGCTGTCCGGTCGCGGCGAACCCGAAGCGCTGGAATGCGAAGAGATCGTGCAGAATTCGGGTCTGAGCTGGACCATCGTGCGCTGCGCCTTCTTCGCGCACAACTTCAGCGAAGGCGCCTTCGTCGACGACGTGCTCGCCGGTGCAGTGGCGCTGCCCAACGGCGATGTGCCGGAACCGTTCGTGCACGTCGACGACATCGCCGAGGTGGCGGCGGCCGCGCTCACCGACGCGCGCCACGCGGGTCAGCTCTACGAACTCACGGGCCCCCGCGCCCTGACCTTCGCCGACGCGGTCGGCGAGATCGCCGCGGCCACCGGTCGCGAGATCGCCTTCGTTCCCGTCTCCCGGCCGGAATTCGTTGCGGCCCTGAGCGAATACCAGGTCCCCGACGATGTGATCAGCCTGCTCGACTACCTGTTCGGCACCATCCTCGACGGCCGCAACACCGCCACCGCCGACGGTGTCCGCCGCGCTCTCGGGCGCGAGGCGCGCGATTTCACCGACTACGCCAAGGAAACCGCCGCCACCGGCGCCTGGACGCCTCGGCAGTAGTCGGACAGTTGATCACCAGGCCCGCACCGAGACAGCGCCCGAACGGCGAACTCGTAGGGCCTGGTGATCTTGAATTGCCGGGTACTCCCGCGCCGAGGCGGTACCGTCGAAGTGGTGGGTTCAGCGACGATCGACCGCAAGTTTCGGACGGCCCGCGCCGCCGTGTTCGCGGCCTTCACGCTGAACGGGGTGCTGCTCGCGATGTGGGTGGTCCACATTCCGGCGATCACCGACCGAGCCGGGGTATCGGCCTCGATGCTCAGCGTGCTCGTGCTACTGATGGCCGGCGCCGCGCTCGTCGGTATGCGGCTCGCGGGCCCGGCCGCCGACCGGTTCGGCAGCCGCACACTGGTCGCCACGGCCGCGTCGGCGATCTCGGTGACCGTGCTCGGCCCAGGACTGGCGACCAGCCCGATCACTTTGGCGATCGCTGTGGCGTGCTTCGGGTTCGGCATGGGCGCCCTCGACGTATCGATGAACACCCAGGCGGTGTACGTCGAACGGGCGTATCACCGGCCGATCATGTCCGCCTTCCATGCGATGTTCTCGGCGGGCGGGTTCGTCGGGTCGTTGGCGGGCGCGGCCGCGCAATACGCGCAGTGGCCGCCGCAGCTGACGTTGACGTGCGCCGGGATCGCGGGATTGGTCGTCACCGCTGCCCTGGTGCCGCACCTGCTCGGCCGTCAACAGCCCGAATCACCCTCGCACCTCGAAGATTACGACAACGAGGGTGCGCGATCCGCGAACAGCGCGCGAGAGCGGCCGACAGCCGACGCAAGCGAACCGGCGGACCTGCGACACTGCACCGACGCGGGCAGCTCGACAGGTTCACTGTCCGGAACCTCCGGTCCCGCCGCTTCTGTTCGGCCCCGCGCCGAGAATCGCACCGACCAGCACGGCGAACGACACCAGCGGGCCCGAAAAGTGCTCTCGCTCGGGGCCGTCGCGTTCGTGCTGCTAC
>NZ_JBHWZY010000739.1:0-3510 GCF_042727815.1 Nocardia sp. NPDC060220 | reverse complement strand
GCGCTGCACCGGATTCAGCGAGACACCGGGGTCCTGCGGGATCAAGCCGATCTGCGCACCGCGAATCGCGCGCAGCTCCCTGTCTCCCGCTCTCGCCAGGTCCCTGCTGCCGAACTGGATCCGTCCCGCGTCGATGTGCCCCGCGGCCGGTAGCAACCCGGTGATGGCATGCGCGGTCGAGCTCTTGCCCGAGCCGGATTCTCCGACCAGCGCGACGATCTCGCCCGGCGCGATGTCCAGGTCGACCGCCCCTACCGCGCGCACCCGCCCGGTGCTGGTGCGGTAGGAGATCGACAGGCCACGCACTTCCAGCAGATTCCCGGTCATCGTCGATTCGCCCACTCTCCATCGAGTGCCCGCGCGATCCGGTTGGTCGCGAGCACGACGAACGCCACCATGAGGCCCGACATCGTCGAGATCCACCACGCGTTGGCGAGATAGTTCCGGCCGCTCGAGATGAGCGAGCCCCACTCCGGCGCCGGTGGCACCGCGCCGTAACCGAGAAAGCTCAGCGACGACACCGCCAGCACGGCGGTTCCGAGATCCAAGGTGGCCAGCACGACCACCGGGCCGATCGCGTTCGGCAGGACGTGCCGGCCGAGCACCGTGTACCAGCGCGCCCCCGACGACCACGCGGCCTCGACGAACACCGCCTGCCGTAATCGCAGCACCTCCGCGCGCATCACCCGGGCGAAGCCGGCCACGCTGGCCACACCCACCGCGATCGCCACCTTCACGGTGCCGTAGCCGAGCGCGGTCACCAGCGCCAACGACAGGAACAGCGACGGAATCGACAGCAGCACATCGGCGAAGCGCATCAGCACGTCGTCGACCCAGCGGCCGACGAACCCGGCGATCAGGCCCATCGCGCCCCCGACGACGAACGCGACAGCCACCGCGATCACCGTCGCCTGCAACGACAGCGCGGTGCCGTGCACGACGCGGGTGAACATGTCGCGGCCGAGTTCGTCGGTGCCGAACCAGTGCTGTCCGCTGGGCGGCGCGAAGATCTCCGACGGGACGCCGAACAGCGGATCGCGTGCGGTGAACAGCGTCGGCCACACCGCGGCCAGCACCACCAGCACGAGCGTCACGACCGAGAGCACCAGACCCGGCCGGTACAGCAAAAACCGTGGCAGTCTGCGCCAGTCGAAACCCGTTCGATACTCGTCGTCGAACTCGTCGACGACGGTTCGGAGGATGGCCGCCTCGGTCAGCACGGTGTCGGTCACGCGTAACTCCTCGGGCGCGCGACCACGATCCGTGGGTCGAGCACCGGGTAGATCAGGTCGACGATGAGGTTCACCACGACGAAGACGAACGCGCCGAACACCACAACGCCCTGCACGAGCGGAATGTCCTGCACGCTCACCGCGCCCGCCATGACTCGCCCGAGTCCGTTGCGCGAGAACACCGTCTCGATCACCACCGCGCTGGCCACCAGCTGTCCGACGAGCAGTCCGACGATGGTGAGCGCGGGCAGCGACGCACTGCGCAGCGCGTGCCGCAGATGGACCCGGATCCGGCTGGCGCCCTTGGCTTTTGCGGTTTGCACGAACGGCGCGTCCAGGGTGGTCAGCAGGCTCTTCGCCAGTACCTGCGCGATCAGCGCCCCGGTCGGGATGGCCAACGTCACCGCGGGCAACACCAACCCGGCCAGCCCGGCGTTGCCGAACGCGGGGAACAGCCGGATCCGGAACGACAGCAGCTGCACCAGCATCAGACCCGCCCAGAAGGACGGGATCGAGATGGCCAGCGGCGGCAGCGACAGCAGCACCTGCCGCAGCCAGCGCCGCGAGGTGTAGGTCGCCGCCACGGCGAGCCCGCCGCCGAACAGCACGGCGAGCACCAGCGCCGCCGCCGTGAGCTGCAGGGTCGGCGGTAGCGCCGCGGCGATCGTGCCGGTCACCGACCGGCCCGTGGCCACCGAATCACCGAAGTCGCCGACCAGGGCCCGGCCCAGATAGTCGAGGTACTGCACCACGATGGGCTTGTCGAAGCCGTACTGTGCCCGCAGTGCGGCGAGCTCGGCCGGGTCCACCGGCGAGGAGTTCAGTCCGCCGCCCGCCATCGCCGACACCGGGTCGCCCGGCAGGAATTCGAGCACGAAGAACGACACGGTGTACGCCGCCCACAGCACCCCGACCGCCTGGGCGAGACGGCGTAACACGTACCGTCCCATGCCGGTTCAGCTCCGCCAAGTGTCGTGCAGCCGGGTCCGGCTCGACGACTCGAAGGTCAGGCCGTGCACGGTCGGCGCCGCCGCGAGCACGGTCTCGAGTTCCACCACCGGGATCACATACGCATTGCGCACGACCAGCTGCTGGGCCTGCTCCACGAGGGGCGCACGCTTGGCCGGATCAGCCTCGGCCGCCTGAGCGGTGAGCAGCGCGTCGAGCTCGCTCGGCGGCAGCCGGTAGGCGTTGACCTGCTGGGTCGAGTACAGCGTGCGCAGGCAATCAGGATCGGCCCGGCTCAGGTCGCCGCCCCACAGTCCGTCGAAGTCACCGGAACCGAGCAGCGCCGGGAACTGGGTGACCTGCAACTCCTGCAGCTGCAACTCCACCCCGACTACCTTGAGCTGCTGCTGCACCAGTTCCAGCGCCGCGCGGGTGTTCTGGGAGTTGTTGAACCACACCACGGTCAAGCTCAGTCGGGTGTTGTCCTTGCGCCGGATACCGTCACCGCCCACCTGCCAGCCGGCCGCGTCGAGCAGTGATTTCGACCGGGCGACATCGAGAGCGAGATCCGCCGACAGATCGGTGTAGCCGGGCGTCGTGTGCGAGAGGATGCCCGTAGCGGGCACGGTCCCGCTGGCGAAGACCGCCTCCACGATCTGACGCCGGTCGACCGCGGACTGGATCGCCTTGCGCACCTGCGCATCCCGCAGGATCGGCCGGGAGTTGTTGAGGCCGAGGTTGAACACCGCGCCCGGGTGCGATCGCGTCAGCAGGGAGATGCCCGACGCCTTCAAGCCCGCTTCGTCGGCGCGGCCGAGACCGGTGGCGACATCGAGCTGGCCGGACTGCACACTGCCGGCGCGAACCCCCGATTCGGGGATGACGGTGAACTCGATGGAGTCGAGGTAGGCCTCGCCCTGCTTGGTCCACAACGGCGAGCCCCACCCGTAGCCGACCCGCTTGCTGATCGTGATCGACTGGTTGGGAACGTATTTCGACAGCACGAAGGGCCCGGAGCCGATCACGCCGTCGCTGCAGCGCTGCTGGGGCGTCTTCGCGGCATCGGCCGTCGAGATCAGGCCGAGCGCGGCGGTCGAGGTCGCCTGCAGGAACTGCGCGTTGGGCTGTTCGAAGGTGATCTTGGCGGTGTGCTCGTCGACGACCTCGGTGCCGACGTAGCCGGTGATATAGCCCTTGGACAGGATGGCGAGTGCGCCCAGCTTCGGGATCGCGTCGAAGTTCGCCTTCACCACCTGCGCGTTCAGCGGGGTGCCGTCGCTGAAGGTCAGGTCGGGTCGCAGCCGGAAGGTGAACGACCTGGCGTCGGGGC
>NZ_JBHWZY010000738.1:0-3514 GCF_042727815.1 Nocardia sp. NPDC060220 | reverse complement strand
GGTTCCCAGGTGTCGGGACAGGCGCGGGAGCCGGAGACGGAACGGCCTGACCGGGCGCCGTACCACCGGCGGCCTCGCCGCCGCCGTTCTTGAGCAACGGCGAGTCCAGCTTGCTGACCAGCCACTTGTCGCCCGAGCGCTCGAGGCTCATCTCGATCGCGAACATCATCCGGTCGGGCTGGGTCTGGGTGAAGTTGGTGCGGTACTGGGTCATGGTGACCATGGCCTTGACATCGTCGGTGCTGCCCGAGATGTAAGCGCACTGCACGTCTTCACCGGTCGACTTGACCTGGGCCTGCACCATGGCGCCCTTGAGCGCATCGCTGGCGTCGCTGAACTCCTTGAGGTAGTCGCCGGTGGCGCCCGCCTTCATCGACGCGATGTAGCCGTCGAGATCCTTGGAGTAGTCGTAGTTGGCCAGGATGGCGCCGTAATCACAGGCGGCCTTGGTGGACTCGGCGATCGCGTCGAGCTTCTCGGCCTTGTTGCTGTTCTGCAGGAAGAACACCACGCCCGCGGTGATCGCGCCGACCGCGACCACACCGGCCACACCTGCGGCGATCCAGCCCTTCGAGCTCGATGCCGCGCTCGGGGCAGCGGCCGGAGCCGGCGCCTCGGTCACGGTCTGTGCCTGCACAGTCGGCTGATCGACCTCGGGAGTCGCCGCCGCACCCTTCACAGTGTCGTCGGCCTTCGCCAGATCGGGCTTGTCTGCTGCGGCAGCATCGGACTTACTCTGGGCATCGTCGCTGGTCATCGAATCAATCCTGCTCTTTCCCGGCGCACATATCGCACCGATTTCCGATCGTGGTCCGTGAGCCGGGCCACACGTTCTTCCCCGCGAGTATGCCCGGTCAAGCTGTGAACAGCCTGGCCGGGCACCATCTCACTTGGCGGGAATGGGTGTCCGCTCGTTCGGGTCGACACCGGGCGGCATCTGCGCGCCGTTGTTGGGCACGTTCGGCCGCGGAGCGTTGGCCGAACCACGGATCTGCAGGTCAGAGGTCGGGTTGGTGCAGTAGTTCCACTTCGGAATGCTGCCGTCCTGTACCTCTTCGTTGCGCCGGTACGCGGTGTCGTAGTTACACGTCGGGCGCGGCCAGATGTCGATGATGGTGTGGAATTCGCCGTCGTGCGCCGGAGCGCTGATCGACCCGAGCCCCAGTGCGAGCGACGGGAACAGCAGCCGCAGCGCGGGCGTACGCAGCTGCGCGGCCTTGGTGATCGCCACGAAGTTGGCCGCCAGCGAACTGATCGGATCGGCGGTCGCGTCGAGCACCGCGCCGAGCGTTTCGAACTGCGCAGGCGCGTTGTCGAGCACGCTCTGCAGCTCGGCGTTGGCGTTGTTGAACTGCGTGAGCAGCGCACCCGAATTCTGGGTGAGCGTCTGCAGATCGGGCTGGGCGTGCGAGGTGGTCTCGGCGATCACCCGCAGGTTGGCGATGAGGTTCACCGTCTGCGGAAGCAGGTTGTCCAGACCCGCGACCACCAGGCTGACGCCGTTGATCAGGCCGCGCAGCTGATCGGGACCGGCACCGAGCGCGATGTCGAGCTCGTCGAGGATCACGTCGAACTGCTTCGGATTCACCTGGGCGATCAGCGCGCTGGTGTCGTCGAGCACAGCCCACACCGGAACCGGCGTCTGGATCTGCTCCGGGCTGTACTTGATCACCGCGCCGTCACTGAGGAACGGGCCGACATCGCTCTTCGGACGGAAGTCGATGTACTGCTCGCCCGCCGCCGACAGCGCCGCCACCTGGATCATGGTGTCGACCGGGATCTTGAAATCCTTGTCGATCTGGGCCTTGGCGGCGATCGCCTCGCCGTCGTTGATCAGCTCGATCGAGGTGACCTTGCCGATCCGGAACCCGCGCATGGTCACGTCGTTGCCCGGCTGCAGACCACCGGAGCGATCCAGGTTGACGGTGACGTCGTACTCGGACCGCAGCGGATTGACCCGCATCACGTTCACCAGCAGGTACGTCCCACCGAGCAACAGCACGACTACGAGCGCGCTGTTCGCCAGCAAGATCTTGCTGCTCGCGAACTTCTTCAGCCTGCTCATCGGTGGCCTCCCACTCGGCCCTGAACGATCTGCAGCACCTGGATGAAGCTGCCGACGAAATCGTTCACATCTTTCAAGTCCCAGAGCTTGCTGTTCGCCGGGTCGGTCAGCAGGCCCACATCGAGGTTGGTCAGCGTCGCGTACGGCGCCAGGCTCTTGCCCTTGAACGTCTGGTTGGCGCCGGGTCGGATCGCGTGCAACTGATCCATCACATACCCGAAGTCGCTGCCGGTCGCGGCCAGCGCGTTCATCAGGTTGTCGAGATTGGTGAGCAGCTCGGACAGCTGGTCACCGGTGGTGTTGGAGTAGTCGCCGATGGCGGCGGTGGCCGTGGCGAGCTTGCTGAGCAGGTCGCCGATCGCCCGGTTGTTCTCGGCGATCGCGCCGATGGCCTGGGGCAGTGTGTCGGCCACCTGGCCGAGCTGACCCTTGTTGGCCTCGATGGTGTTGGCGAGGGTGTTGAACTCCGTCAGCACCGAGTCGACCTTGGTGCTGTTGGCGTTCAGTTCGCCGATGACACCGGTCATCTCGTAGATCAGATGGCCGAGTTCGGTGCCGTGCCCGTTGAGAATCGAGCCGAGTTCGGTGCCGAGCCGGCTCAGGCTGGCGACACCGCCGCCGTTGAACAGCATCGACACCGAGACCAGCAGCTCTTCCACCGTGGCGCCGGCCGAGGTGGCTTCCAGGGTGAACGTGTCTCCCGCGGCCATATCGGGCGCGCCCGCCGCGTTCTTCGGGCTGCTCAGCGCGATGAAGACGTCACCGAGGGGAGTGGCCTGGCGCAACTCCGCCGTACTGCCCTTCGGCAGCTTGAAATCGGTGTTGATCTCCATGTCGACCACGGCTTCGAAGTTCTTGGTCGTGATCGCCGACACGACGCCGACATCGGAACCACCGACCTTCACCTTGGCCTGATCGGGCAGGTTCAGCGCGTTCTCGAACTTCGCGTGCAGAGTGTAGGTCTCGCCGCCGGTGCCCGGTTTGGGCAGCGGCAGGTCCTCCACGGTGAAGCCACAGCCGGTCGTGATCGTGACCGTGGCCAGTGCGGCCGCGGAGAGCAGCGCGCGGCGGGCCTTCATCGTCATTCGTCGGTTCATTTCGTCAGTCCGAGCAGTGCGGCGGTGAGCCCGTAATCGGGGCCGAAGTCCTGGACGTTGCCGGTGGTGCGGCACCCATCGGGCCGCATCTGGATCCGCTCACAGAACGCGCTGACGATCTCGCCCGAGAGGGCGGTGCCGATCAGCGCCTGCAGGCGGACGAAGCCCTTTTCCTTGTTGATCGCGCCGTCGATGTTCTGCATGAGCAGCGGCACCACGTCGACGATCTCGACCATCGCACCGGAGTTGGCGCGCAACTGGTTGGTGACGGTGGTCAGGCCGGTCAGCGAGGCGGCCAGTTCTTCCTGATGCCCGGCGAAGGTCGTCGAGGTGTTGTTCAGGAACTGGTTGA
>NZ_JBHWZY010000737.1:0-3516 GCF_042727815.1 Nocardia sp. NPDC060220 | reverse complement strand
ATGAGACAGGGAACCACATACCGCCGCGGGTAACAGGATGGCCGACCTCCTGACCGGCGGGCGGGCGGTTGCCGGGGCCAGCGCGTCCCGTTCGGGCGCTGTCCCACACGACGGCCCCGGCAACCGCCAACCACTCCGGCGCCCGAGAAGTCAGTGTTCGGGTGGGTCGGCCCGTTCGACACCGAGCTGGTCGTCGAAGGCGCCCTGCGCTGATCGGCGACGTGCGAGCCAGGGTCGAACCAGCCAGGTCCCGATGAACAGTGCACCGAACACCACCCCCGCTACCGCCGCCGCGACAGGGCCCGCCACGACATCGAAGAGCAGCACCGCCACTCCGACAAGTGCCACGCCGAGCAGTATCACTCCGGTGAGCGCGAGTTGATTCGACGCCGAGACCAGCCACGCGAGCTGATGCCGGCGAAACAGCAGCCGATGCGCGGCCACGGGGGCGACCAGCAGCGCGGTAGCGCAGAGCGAGGCGGTGAGAACGACCAGGTACAGCACCCGCATCGACGTGCTCAACGATTCGAATCGAGGCTGGAACGGCAGCACCATCAGAAACCCGGTGAGCAGTTGAACGCCGGTCTGCACCACGCGCAATTCCTGCAGCAGTGATGCCCAGTTCCGGTCGAGTCGCTGGATCTCGGTCTCGCCACGAACGCGCTGATTCCAGGAAGAGTCATCCATCACCAGACCCTCCTGCCTCGGCGCTCCGAATACGGTCCATCGCCGAGCCGAGAACCCAGCTTGCGGCGGTGACTCGAGAACGCGCCGCCGTCCTCCACCGAAGTGATCACCCCAGTATTCACCTCCACGACAGAAAGTACGTCGGATACTCGGTCGAATCCGTACCCCATGGGCTATTACAACAGGACGGTCACAACGCCTGACAGACGAATACTCGCGTGCTCAAATGGGTACTACCAACCGCTCGTGAGAACGCAGGAACAGCCGGGACACTGCGAATCCTGCCGGTGCCGAGGAAATCCCGCTCGGGTGTAGTAGTCCTACCGGATCACCGGCCACAGTCCCCGCAGCGTCGGCGAAAGCACAGTTCCAGAAAGACCGAGGAAGTTGTCATGCGCTATTCCGACCATCTCGCACTCGACTTCGTTGATCCCCTGCCCGAATCGGAACCTGAAGCACCATTCGTCCACTGGCCCGAACCCAGTCCGTTGCAGTCATGGTGGACCGAGATCATGGGCGGGATCAGGAACAGAGCTATGCCGTGATCGTGCCGGCCCCGATAGCCAGGTAGGCCGTCATCAGAATGAACAGAAACCAGCCCGCGCCCTGCCATGTCCGCCACGAGTTGCCCGCCCGCCACCGCTGGTAGGTCTGGATGAACGCGCCGATACCGCCGAGCAGCACAACGGCCGAGGGTCCGATCACGATCACCGATTCGGACAGGGTGTCACACAGGTGCGTCTGCGCGTCCGCGCACGCACCCCGGTTGGCCGCCCACACGTTCACGGTGGCGAAGACAAGAGCCGCGACACCCACCACGCAGACGACGTAGAGCACGGCACGCCGGTATTCCCCGTCGTCGGCCCCCGGCTTTTCGACGTCGTCGGCCATCAGCAGCGCCGCGAGACAGTCGACAACTCCGAGCTCCTCGCCGACCCGGATTCGGTGGTCCTCGGCATCACGACACCCTCTCTGAGCGCGGTCTCCTACCGCGCTACCCGCGCTGGAACATCCGAAACAGAGATGGATTCGCGCGTGCATACGACGAACCCCGTTGCGCGAAAACCCGGCGATGTTCGTCGAAATCCCGGTCATACTGGCCGACGTGGAAGCAGTCGAAGTCGTTGTCGCCCATCACGAGCGCGCGACGGTGCGTGCGGGCGAGGTGTTCCTGAAGATCGACACCGACCAGGCACGCACCGACGTCGAGGTCGCAGCAATGGCAGCCGCACCGATTCCGACACCGGAGATCCTGTGGCGCGAGCCGCCCGTCCTCGCACTCGCCGCGCTCGCGGGTCGCGCACTCGGCCGCCTCGGTGAACCGTCGACCGCATCCGCGGCGGCGTGGTCCGCGGCAGGCGCCGCTGTCCGGATGTTGCACGACGCGCCGCTGCCACCCCGACTGGGTCGCCGCCTCGATGAACTCACCTCGGAACTCGATGGTGAATGCGAGTGGCTCGTCACCAACAGCGTGCTTCCGCCCGACCTGGTCACCCGCAATCGCCGGATCGCCGAGTCGGCATTGCGGCCGTGGACACCGGTGTTCATCCACGGCGATCTTCAAGTCGCCCACGTGTTCGTCGCCGGTGACGAGGTCACCGGGGTGATCGACTGGTCCGAGGCCGCCCGCGGCGATGCCATGTACGACCTCGCCACCCTGACGCTCGGGCACGAGGAACACCTCGACGAGGTGATCGCCGGGTACGGCACCGACATCGACCTCGACGTGATCCGCGCGTGGTGGTCGTTGCGCAGCCTGCTGGGAATCCGCTGGCTGGTCGAGCACGGCTTCGACCCGAACTCGCCCGGCTGCGAGGTCGATGTGCTGAAAACCCAGGCGATGCGAGACCGACGAGGGAGTCAGCGCCGTCCGGCCTAGTTTTCGTCGAGGAATCTCGCGAGCTGTTCGATGACGGCGAGTGGCTGCTCCTGCTGGACCCAGTGCCCGGCATCGGGTACCAAATAGGTACCGGTGAACTGCGCGCACACGTCTTCCGCCATGGTGCGCAACGCGCCGGGCGATTGCCAAATACCCCAATCGCATCGGCCGGCAAGGAATTGGGTGGGCACTTCGATACGTGGGACGGTCGGCGTTTCTGTGAGCGGCAGGGTGAGAGCTCTGTACCAGTTGAGTGGGCCCTGGAATTCCGTGCGACCGAATTCTCGAGCGTAGAAATTCAGTTCTTCGTCGGTCAGCCAGGCACAGTCGGCCCGCTCCTGCGGTGAGGGTAAGTGCGGCGCTACTGTTTCCGGCATGCCGACGCCCGCGTCCATGACGTAGTACCGCGGCAGGAGTGCCAAATCGGCCGCGGTCGGTCCCGGGAGTTCTCCGGCGTCCGCATTGCCCGGCCAGTCAGCGCTCTTCATATGGAAATACGCGTGCAGAAAGTCGGCGATCCCTTGCGGGGCATGGTAAATGTCTGCGGCGCTCGAGGTTCCCGCGAAATAATGCTGGTAGTGCCTGCGCGGTGGTGACAGCGCGCGCAGGGCGTCGTCGAGTTCGGTCGAGGACTTGGGGATTCCCGCACCGGCGAACGGCGCGCTCATCATCGTCAACGAGCTGATGACGTGTTCGCCGCCGAGCGTGGCCCATCCCGCGACAACAGAGCCGAAGTCGTGCCCGACCAGATGCGCCCGGTCATAGCCGAGTGCGCGAACCAGACTCAGCGCGTCGCGGGCCAGATTGTCGGTTCGGAAGGACGCCAGGTCGGTGACATCGCTGCCCGTCGTTCGGCCGTAGCCGCGTTGATCAGGGGCGACCACATGAAATCCGGCGTCGGCCAGCGGCGCCAAGACCTTGCGCCACGAGTACGCCAGTTCGGGAAACTG
>NZ_JBHWZY010000736.1:0-3529 GCF_042727815.1 Nocardia sp. NPDC060220 | reverse complement strand
GTCGATAGCTTCGGGAGATGACGACACCTGCTCTGGTTCCCGAGTCACCTCCACGGTCGCCGCGGCGCCGCGCCGACGGCGATTACGCCCGCCTGTTGCGCAGAATCTCCGACGCGGGGCTGCTGCGCCGCCGCCCTGTCTACTACGCGATGCGGCTGAGTCTCGTCGGGACCGCGTTCGTGGGCGGCTGGGCGGCGTTCGTCCTCGTCGGCGACTCGTGGTGGACCCTGCTGGTCGCGGCGTTCATGGCCGTGACGTTCGCGCAGGTCGCGCTGGTGATGCACGATGTCGCCCACCGGCAAGTGTTCCGGCTGCGTCAGCCCACCGAGCTCGTGGGAAGAATCGCGGGCAACGCCGGCATCGGCCTCGGCTACGGCTGGTGGCAGGACAAGCACACCCGCCATCACGCCAATCCGAACCACGAGGAACTCGACCCCGATGTCGCACCCGACATCCTGGTCTGGTCACAACAGCAGGCACGTTCCAGCCGCGGTCTGCCGCGTCTCATCGGACGGGCGCAGGCGTTCCTGTTCTTCCCCCTGCTGTTGCTGGAGGGCCTCAACCTGCACCTGGCCGGTGTGCGGGCGCTAAAGAATCGTTCGGTCAAACATCGCGGCTGGGAGGGCGCGCTGCTGTTGGGTCACTTCGCCCTCTACCTGACCGCACTGTTCGCGGTCCTGCCCGCCGACAAAGCTCTCGTGTTCCTCGCCGTCCACCAGGGCCTGTTCGGCCTGTACATGGGCTGCATCTTCGCCCCCAACCACAAGGGCATGCCGACCTTGACCGGTGACGACCGCCCCGACTACCTCCGTCGACAGGTGCTGACCTCCCGCAATGTGCGCGGCGGTGTGGTGACCGACCTCGCCCTAGGCGGGCTCAACTATCAGATCGAACACCATCTGTTCCCGAGCATGCCGACGCCGAATCTGCGTCATGCCCAGGTGATCGTCCGCGACTACTGCGCCGAAATCGGCGTGCCGTACCACGAGACCGGCCTGATCGCCTCGTACCGCGAGGCGCTGACCCACCTGCACCACGTCGGCGCGCCCCTTCGTGCCGCCGAGCCCTCGGATGCCGATGTGCTCCGCCGCGATCGCTGAATGCGGCCCCGGTCACGCTGGTGATCGGGGTTCGCCCCGGCTGAGGTCAGCGATGAATGATGCAGGTGGTGGTGGCGTGGGCGACGAGTTTGCCTGCCTCGTCGAACACCTTGCCTTCGGCTGTGGCCGTGGTGCGGCCGACATGCAACGTCGTGCCGGTGCCGATGAGGCGGCGCCCGTCGGTCGGGACAGATCGGATGTAGTTGACCTTCAGCTCCAGCGTGCCGTATCCGACCCCGGCATCCAGTGCGGAATGAACCGCGCAACCCATCACCGAGTCCAGCAGGGTCGCGCAGATACCGCCGTGGGTGGTGCCGAGTGGGTTGGCGAAATCGGGCCGCGTGACGAGGCTGAACGACACCCGCCCGAACTCGAGTTCCTCGACCGTCATGCCGAGCAGCGTGCCGATTCCGGCTCGATCGGGCATCGCGGTCGCCGCGCGCAGCAGTTCGAGTCCGCTCATGGTGGCGAAATCCGGGGTTTCGGGGTTGTGCGTTGCGGTAGTCATCGTGCCCTCTCTGTGGATAGACCAATCGTTCTATCGTCGACGACGATACCGTAGGATGAACTGATCGGTCTATTGCGGAAGGGTTGCCGATGAACACAGTGGCGGGGCCACGAGAACGCCTCATCCGCAGCGCGATAATCATGATGCGGGAACACGGAGTCGCCGCGACCGGGCTGACCGAGCTCCTCGCCCACAGCAAGACCGCCCGAGGCTCGATATACCTGCACTTCCCCGGCGGCAAGAACGAACTCATGGAGCAGGCGACCCTGCATGCCGGGCAACAGATCAGTGCGACGATCGACGCGCTGGTCGCTGCATCGTCGTCACCGGCGCAGGTCGTTCTCGGACTGGTGGAAGTCTGGAAGCGGGTACTCGACACGTCGTCGTTCACCGCAGGCTGCCCGATCGTGGCCGCCGCGCAGAGCGGCGCCGACTCGCCGGCCGTGCAAGCGGCGTCGGCCACTGTTTTCGCCGACTGGACCCGCCGACTGGCCGATTTGCTGATCTCGACGGGCATGGACTCCGCCGCGGCAGCGTCGGTCGGTAGCGTCATCGTCAGCACGATCCAAGGCGCGATCATTCGAGGTCGCAGCGAGAAATCTCTTCAGCCGCTCGACGACGCGGGGATCAACCTCGTCAAGCTTCTCGAACTCTGAAAGTTCGATGCACACCCTGGTTGACCGCCTTCTCCACCTGGTCACAGCCCGTACCGAGCAGCACGATCGCGGCCGCGGCGAGCACGGTGGCTACAGCATTCCTGCGCAGTGTCGTCATGGAGCGGCTTTACCCGATTCCGGCCGTCGCACGCAGCGGTGAACGTTCACGGATTGACCCGACCGTTTCAGTGCCAATCTTGTACTGTCGCAGCCAGATCAGATGCTATGTCGCTGGTGGTTCTCCCCTGGGTGGGCGCGCCACTGTCAAAGTTGCAGAGGAGCAAGGCTCATGGCCGACGTGCAGACCCCGATGATCAGGACCGATATCCCCCATTCAGCACGGATCTGGAACTACTGGATGGGCGGCAAAGACCACTACGAGATCGACAAGATCGCCGGCGACGCCGGGCTGGCGGTCGACCCCGACATCTCGACCATGGCCGTGCAGTCGCGGCAGTTCCTGATCAGGGCCGTCCGCTTCCTGGCGAAGGAACGCGGCATCAAGCAGTTCCTCGACATCGGCACCGGCCTGCCCACGATGCAGAACACCCATGAGGTCGCCCAGGGCGTCGCCCCGGACGCCAAGGTGGTCTACGTGGACAACGACCCACTGGTGCTCACCCACGCGCGCGCACTGCTCACCAGCACCACCGACGAAGGCGTCACCACCTACATCGACGCCGACTTCCACGACCCCGAACAGATCGTCGCCGACGCACGCAATGTGCTGAACTTCAACGAGCCGATCGCGGTGATGTTCATGGGCGTTCTCGGTCACGCCAAAACCTACGACGACCTGCTGCGCATCGTGGGTACCGTGGTCGGCGCAGTGCCCTCGGGCAGCCACCTGATCTATTGGGACGGCACCGACGACAGCCAGGCCTACGTCACCCTGTGCGAGAACTACACCGGCACCGGCGGCACACCGTACGTCCCGCGCCCGCAGGCCCAGATCCGCGGTGTCTTCGACGGGCTGGAAGTAGTCGAACCGGGCGTCGTCTCGATCACCCAGTGGCGTCCGGAAACTGCCGAGGTGGGCCAGGTCCTGCCGATCTCGGCGTACGGCGCGGTCGCCCGCAAACCCTGACCCACGCCGCCGTCCGCCACCCGCCACACGCCCCATCCGAGCCCTGCTCGTTGGGGGCGCGGCCGCGTGGATCGCCCGCGGATTCGGAGGAAGCCTCAGGGACAAGATATGGTGATACAGGGAGTTACAGTTAGTTTTCTCCCACCGTCTCGACGTTCCGGAGAATTACATGGGCCCC
>NZ_JBHWZY010000735.1:0-3533 GCF_042727815.1 Nocardia sp. NPDC060220 | reverse complement strand
GCGGCGGCCACCTGCGCGCCCACCTCCTCCTGCACCTGCGTGAGGACCGCACGGAACAGGTCGGCCTTGCTGTCGAAGTGGTGGTACAGCGCGCCCTTGGTGACCCCGGCGGACGTCACGATCTCCGATAGCCCTACTGCGGCATAGCCTTTCGCGGCGAACAGCGCCCTGGTCTCGTGCAGCAGGATGCGCCGCGTCTCCTCGCGTTGCCGCGTCCGTGCCGTCGAGCTCATCGTGTGCCCTCCCGTTGACCTACCGATGGTATGTGAACTATCGTACGATACATACCGACGGTATGTGAAAGGTGATCCCATGAAACTCAGCAGCTACTACCCCGTTCTCGCCACCACCCGAATCGCGCAATCGCGCGACTTCTACACGGCCTGGTTCGGCTTCGAGATCGTCTTCGAGGCGGACTGGTACGTCAGCTTGCGGCGGCCGGGTGCCGACGACGAGCCGACCTACGAACTGGCTCTGCTCGACCCCACCCACCCCACGATCCCGGCAGGCTTCGGAAAACCCGTACAGGGAGTTGTCCTGAACTTCGAGGTCGACGATGTCGACGCCGAGTGGGACCGACTCGTGAAAACCGGCGGCCTGCGCGCCGAGCTCGACCTGCGCACCGAAGACTTCGGTCAGCGCCACTTCATCGTCGCCGACCCCGCCGGCGTCCTGATCGACGTGATCACCGAGGTCCCGCCGAGCCCCGAGTTCGCTGCCCGATTCACCTAGACCCCCAGTGCGGGCGCGATCGTTTATTCTTCCGGGGTGAAGGCACTTCGTCGGTTCACTGTCCGTGCCCATTTGCCGGAGCGGCTCGCCGCGCTGGGTGAGTTGTCGACCAACCTGCGGTGGTCGTGGCACGGCCCGACGCAGGATCTGTTCGCCGAGCTCGACCCCGAGTTGTGGCGAACCGTCGGTCAGGACCCGGTACGGATGCTGGGTGAGGTCCCTGCCGAGCGGCTCGACGAGCTCGCCGCCGACCCGGCCTACCGCGCGCGCGTCGACGCGGCCGCCGCGGGTCTGCGGGACTACCTGACACGGCCGCGCTGGTTCCAGGAGCAGACCGGCACCGACATCGCCGGGATCGCCTATTTCTCGATGGAGTTCGGTGTCACCGAGGTGCTGCCGAACTACTCCGGCGGCCTCGGCATCCTCGCCGGTGATCATCTCAAGGCCGCCTCGGACCTCGGGCTGCCGCTGATCGGCGTCGGGCTGCTGTACCGCTCGGGGTATTTCCGGCAATCGCTGTCGCCCGACGGCTGGCAGATGGAGCACTACCCGGCGCTCGATCCGCAGGGCCTGCCGCTGCGCCTGCTCACCAGCGACGGTTCGCCGGTGCTCATCCACGTCGGCATGTCCGAGGGGCGGGTACTGCGGGCACGGGTGTGGATCGCGCAGGTGGGGCGGATTCCGTTGCTGCTGCTCGATTCCGATATCGCCGAGAACGACCCCGAACTGCGGGCCGTCACCGACCGGCTCTACGGCGGCGACCAGGATCATCGCATCAAGCAGGAGATCCTGGCGGGTATCGGCGGCGTGCGCGCGGTGCGCGCCTACACCCGCGCCAACGGCCTGCCCGATCCCGATGTCTTCCACATGAACGAGGGCCACGCGGGTTTCCTCGGCGTCGAGCGCATGCGTGAATTCATCGCGGGTGGACTGGATTTCGAGACCGCGCTCGCCGCGGTGCGGGCGGGAACCGTTTTCACCACGCACACCCCGGTGCCCGCGGGCATCGACCGTTTCCCGATGCCGTTGGTGCGCAGGTACTTCGGCGGCTCGCACGGCGAATCCGAATCCGCGCTGCTGCCGGGGCTTTCCGTGGACCGGATCCTCGCGTTCGGGCGCGAGGGCGACCCCTCGGTGTTCAACATGGCGCACATGGGTCTGCGCATGGCCCAGCGCGCCAACGGGGTATCGAAACTGCACGGCGAGGTCAGCCGGGAGATGTTCGCGGCGCTGTGGCCCGGATTCGACGCGGCCGAGGTGCCGATCGGCTCGGTCACCAACGGCGTGCACGCCCCGACCTGGGCCGCGCGCGAATGGATCGACAAGGCGCGCGAACTCGTCGGGCCCGAACTGGTCGAGGAGGCGCGGGGCTGGGAGAAGCTCAGCGACGTCGACCTCGGTCAGCTGTGGTCGACGCGAAACACGTTGCGCGGCGTCCTGATCGACGAAGTGCGGCGCAGGCTGCGCGATTCCTGGCGACAGCGCGGCGCCGCCGACGCCGAACTCGGCTGGATCGACGACGTCTTCGATCCGAACGTGCTCACCATCGGTTTCGCCCGCCGCGTCCCCACCTACAAGCGGCTCACCCTCATGCTGCGCGACCCCGAACGCCTGCGCGCGCTGCTGCTCGACCCCGAACGGCCGGTGCAGCTGGTGGTGGCGGGCAAGAGCCACCCCGCCGACGACGGTGGCAAGGCCCTGATCCAGCAGGTGGTGCGGTTCGCCGACGATCCCGAGGTGCGTCATCGCATCGTCTTCCTGCCCGACTACGACATGTCGATGGCCCGCTATCTGTACTGGGGTTGCGATGTGTGGCTGAACAATCCGCTGCGCCCGCTCGAGGCGTGCGGTACCTCGGGGATGAAGTCCGCGCTCAACGGCGGCCTCAACCTGTCCATCCGCGACGGCTGGTGGGACGAGATGTTCGACGGCGAGAACGGCTGGGCCATCCCCACCGCCGACGGTGTCCGCGACGAATCGCGCCGCGACGATCTCGAGGCCTCGGCGCTCTACGAACTCGTCGAACGTACTGTGGCGCCGCGCTTCTACGACCGCGACGCCGGCGATGTGCCGGTCCGCTGGACCGAGATGGTGCGCCACACCCTGCAGACCACCAGCCCGAAGGTCCTGGCCTCGCGGATGGTGCGCGACTACGCCGAGCAGTACTACGGACCGGCGGCCGCCGCGTTCGGCCGGGCCGCCGCCGACAAGTTCGCGGGCGCCGCGGCGGTCGCCGAGTACCGCAGGCGCGTCGATGCCGCGTGGCCGTCGGTGCGGATCGCGCAGGTCGACAGCTCGGGCCTGCCCGACACCCCGGTGATCGGCGCGGAACTGTCACTGCACGCGCGCGTCGACCTCGGCGGGCTCGCGCCGTCGGATGTGGTGGTGCAGGCGATACTCGGCCGGGTCTCGCCGACCGACGACCTCTCCGACACGACCACGATCGAGATGCGCCACATCGGCGCCGACGAGGGCAGCGAGCTGTATTCGATCCAGGCTCCGGTCCCGCTGTCGGGTGCTGTCGGGTACACGGTCCGTGTGCTTCCCCACAACGCGCTGCTCGCGTCCGACGCCGAACTGGGCTTGGTGGCCGTCGCGGGCGCGTAACCGTACACGGTGACACAGGCGCCGGGTTATTCGATTCAGTGAACTTTCCGCTACCGTTCCTGGGTCGATCATTGAGGAGAGTCATGGCCAGCGACGTCCTAACCCGTGCCCGAGGGCGCATCGACGGATACTTCGGTATCTCGTCGAGTGGGTCCACTTTCAAGCGCGAGGCGATGGCGGGCACGATCACGTTC
>NZ_JBHWZY010000734.1:0-3536 GCF_042727815.1 Nocardia sp. NPDC060220 | reverse complement strand
GTCCGGAACATGCTTTTCCTCCAAAGCCCCGGGCGAGACGACCGGGGCGAATTCCTCATCAGGTGGGCTTTCCCCCCTCTGACCACAAGGTATAGGTCCGACTGGACGCTTGTCCTGGAAAAGAAGAACGTGTTCTTATTTTGTGGAACATCGTTGTTTTACTCTCCGGCGCGGGTAGCATCCGAGGATTTCGATCCACTCGAATCGACCCGGAAACGCGACAACCGGCCTCCGTCTGGCGACGAAAGGCCGGTTGCGGGCGTCTAGGGGGCTACTTCTGCGGCAGCTCATTGTGGCCGCCGAACGCCTTTCGGGATATACGCGTCTGGCTACTTCTGCGGCAGCTCATTGTGGCCGCCGAACGCCTTTCGCATGGCCGAGAGCATCTTGTCGGCGTAGAGGGCCTGGCCGCGGGAGGAGAAGCGCTGGTAGAGGGCGGCGGAGAGGACCGGGACGGGGACCGCGGTGTCGATGGCGGCGTCGATGGTCCAGCGACCTTCGCCGGAGTCGGAGACGCGGCCGCTGTAGGAGTCCAGGTCGGGGTCGCTGACCAGGGCCGACGCGGTGAGATCGAGGAGCCAGGAGGCCACCACCGAGCCGCGACGCCACACCTCGGTGATGGCCGGGATGTCCAGGTCGTACATGTAGTACTCGGGGTGTTCCATCGGCGTCTCCTCGGCGGAGTGCTCACCGTGCAGGTACTCCGAGCCCGCGTTGGCGTGCTTCAGGATGTTGAGACCCTCGGCGTAGGCGCCCATCGCGCCGTATTCGATGCCGTTGTGCACCATCTTCACGAAGTGACCCGCGCCGTGCGGACCGCACAGCAGGTAGCCCTTCTCGGCCTGCGACGGCTCACCGGTGCGGCCAGGGGTGCGCGGGGCCGACTCGTAGCCGGGGGCGATGGTCGCCAGCAGCGGCTCCAGGTAGTCGACCTGGGCCGCGTTTCCGCCGATCATCAGGCAATAGCCGCGCTGTAGGCCGAACACGCCGCCCGAGGTGCCGATGTCCAGGTAGTGAATACCCTTGGGCTCCAATGCCTTCGCGCGCTTGATGTCCTCGTGGTAGCGGCTGTTGCCGCCGTCGATGATGATGTCGCCCGGCTCGAGCAGCTCGGCGACGTCCTCGATCACCTTGCCGGTGGCACCGGCGGGAATCATCACCCACACCACGCGGGGCACCTCGAGCATGCCGATGAACTCGGCCAGGTCGGTCGTGCCGCGGAACTTGCCGCCGAGCTCGGACTCCATCTCGGCGATCGGCCCTGGGTGACGCTCGTAGCCGACGGCGGTATGCCCGTCGCGCACGATCCGGCGCACGATGTTGGCACCCATCCGGCCGAGGCCGATCATTCCCAGCTGCATCAGTTCTCCTCGTTCGTCCGGTCCGTGGTGTCGAGTCTCACCCCGATTGTCTCGCGCCGCCGGGTCGTCGGTCCTGGCGGCGTCGGCCCGCGCGCCGAAATTGTTCCGAATGGGCTGTAACGCCCCGCTCCGAGCCCCGATAAACAGATCGGCTCCGTGTAGTTGCCAGACCCCCGACCCGGCAACTACGCGGAGCCTTTCTGCTGCCCCCACCCGGTTGCCGAGCTGCCGAGCGCGCCGAAGCGCGTTACCCTCGGGCCGGACCCCGCAAACATTCGGGGCCAACCTAACGGAAGGACCTCCGTGCCCAGCGAGTCGACCGCCGGACAACCGGCCGACCGAAGGGGCGAGGTCGGATTACGCAAGCTGCTCGAATCAAATCGCACTTTCGATCCGGACACCACCGCCCTTACGCAGCCCTTGAACACCGTGACCCGCGATCGCTGGTCACCCACCCCCGGCCCGGCGGGCCCACCCCCGCCTGCCCCGCCGGGCAACCAGCAGCTGGTCAAGCGGATCGGGATCGCGGTCGGCGCCGTGCTGGCCGTCGGGACCGCCGCCTACCTGGCCGACCTCGCGTTGAGCACGGGTGAGGTGGCGCGCGGCGTCGTCGTCGCCGGTATCGACATCGGCGGGATGGACCAGGCCGAAGCCGACGCGCTGCTGCACACCGAACTCGGGCCCAAGGCCGAGCGACCCCTACCCGTGCGGATCGGCGATGTGCAGGCCAGCATGGTGCCCGCCACAGCCGGTCTGTCGGTGGACTACGACCGCACCTGGGACGCCGTCGGCAGCCAGCCGCTGAACCCGGTGAGCCGACTGATCTCACTCTTCGGCACCCGCGAGGTTCCGGTGTCGAGCACCGTCGACACCGCGGCCCTCGACTCACAGCTCGAGAGCTTCCGCGTCCACGACAATCCGACTGTCGAAGGTACGGTGCGGTTCGAGAACGGCAGGCCGGTCGCGGTCGCGCCGGTGCCGGGCCGGGTGCTCGACACCGAGGCCGCGCGCACCACGATCACCGACCGCTGGGCGGCGACCAGCCAACTGGATCTGCCCGTGGTGGCCGCGCCGGTCGCCGTGCGCGCCGACGCCGTGCAGGCGGCGGTGCGCGACATCGCCACACCGGCCGTCGCGTCACCGATCACTGTGTCCGGCAAGGATGTTCAGGCCACGTTGACCGGCGGCCAGATCGCCGACGTGCTCGGTTTCGTGCCGGACGGCAACGGCGGGCTGGCACCCCAGTTCAACAACGACGCCGTCATCGCCTTGCTCGCACCACAATTGGCGAAGTCCGAGGTGGAACCCAAGGACGCCACCTTCACCGTCGGCGCGGGCAAACCGACCGTGGTGCCCGCCGTGGTCGGCGAGAAGGTGGACTGGCCCAAGACGCTGGAGAAGCTGCCCACCCTGCTCACGCAGCCGGGCCCGCGCACCAGCCCGGTGGTGTATCAGCGCATCGAGCCCAAGCTCACCACCGAGGCCGCGAACGCGCTCGGGGTCAACGAGACGATCGGCCAGTTCACCACCGGCGGCTTCAGCGGCCCCTCCGGGGTGAATATCCGCACGGTCGCCGCCAAGGTCGACGGTGCGGTGGTCAAGCCGGGAGATACGTTCTCGCTCAACGAGTTCACCGGCCCGCGCACCGCGGCGGAGGGCTATGTGGAGTCCGGCATCATCGACAAGGGCAGGCCGAGCACCGCGGTCGGCGGCGGCATCAGCCAGTTCGCCACCACGCTCTACAACGCGGCGTACTTCGCCGGGATGGAAGACGGCGGACACACCGAGCACAGCTACTACATCTCGCGCTACCCGGCCGCGCGCGAGGCGACGGTGTTCGACGGTGCGATCGACCTGGCGTTCCGCAATACCGGCACGACCGGTGTCTACATCCAGGCGGTCGCCACCGGCTCCGAGATCACCGTGCGGCTGTGGGGCACCAAAACGGTGAACGTGGAATCGATTACGGGTGAGAAGTCGAAGCCGACCGAACCCAACGAGGTCGTGCTGCCCAAGGGCAAGGACTGCATCGCCTCCGAGGGCGCGCCCGGCTTCACCATCTCCGACACCAGGGTGATCACCGACGCCAAGTCCGGCGCGCAGGTGTCGCGGCACACGCGGACGGTGAAGTACGACCCCATCCCGATCGTCAAGTGCGAGTAGGGGTTCGATAGC
>NZ_JBHWZY010000733.1:0-3543 GCF_042727815.1 Nocardia sp. NPDC060220 | reverse complement strand
GCTGGTCGGCGCCTGGCAGGTGATGGAGGGCAACCTCGCGATCGGTGTGCTCGCCGCGTACCTGCTCTACCTCGACCAGTTCTACGGTCCCCTCGACGAACTCGCGCAGGTGTTCAACTCCTACCAGTCCGCCGCCGCGGCGCTGGAGAAGATCTCCGGCGTGCTCGAGGAGGAACCGGCGGTCGCCGAACCCGAACGCCCGGTGACACTCGAGCGGGCGACCGGTGCGGTGCGGATGGACCAGGTCTGGTTCGGCTACAACACCACGTCGGTGCTGCCGGAATTCGACCTGGAGATCCCGGCCGGACAGGTGGTGGCGCTGGTCGGTGCCACCGGTGCGGGCAAGTCGACGCTGGCGAAACTGCTCACCCGGTTCTACGACCCGAGCGGTGGCGTCATCACGCTCGACGACGTGGATCTGCGCCACCTGGCCGATGTCGAGTTGCGCAGGCACGTCGTGATGATCACGCAGGAGGCATACCTGTTCTCCGGCACCATCGCCGACAACATCCGGCTGGGCAGGCCCGAGGCGACCGACGCCGAGGTCACCGCGGCCGCGCGCGCGGTGGGGCTGGACGCCTTCGTCGGCGGACTTCCCGACGGCTACGCCACCGACGTGCGCACGCGCGGCGGCAGGCTCTCGGCGGGCCAGCGTCAGCTGGTGGCGTTCGCACGGGTGTTCCTGGCCGATCCGGCGGTGATCGTCCTCGACGAGGCCACCTCCAGCCTGGATATCCCCGGTGAGCGGCTGGTGCAGCACGCGCTGGAGACCCTGCTGCGCGACCGCACTGCCGTGATCATCGCCCACCGGCTGTCCACCGTGGCCATTGCCGACCGGGTGCTGGTGCTCGACGGCGGCCGGATCGTGGAGGACGGCGCACCGGCCGAGCTGATCGCGGGCCAGGGCCGCTTCGCAGGATTGCACGCCGCATGGCGGGATTCGCTGGTGTGATGCGCCCGTGTTGTGCAGCGCCGGGGCTGGTGTCGCTTACCGTAGAGAGGTGACGACCCCAGCCCCGGGCCCGGCCGACGGCCCCACCGAGATCAGACCTGCCTCCCGGTGGCCTGCGGTGCTCACCTGGCGTGCCCACGACAACACCCGCATGGAATCGGTGCGGGTGACGGTGAACGGCAATCGGATCAGGGCGGCGGGCCGGATGATCGGCTGCGCCGGCGATGAGCACCCGGCGTTCAGCGCGTCGTACGACCTGGTCACCGACGAAGCGGGCGCGACGCGACGGTTGTCGCTGCGCACCACCACGGCGGCCGGTGAACGCCATGCCTCGATCTCGCGCGACGAGGAGAACTACTGGCTCGTCGACGCGGGCGGCACGCACGTGCGCTCCACCTTCGGCGGCGCCCTCGATGTCGACGTGGTGCTGAGCCCGTTCTTCAACACCCTGCCGATCCGCCGGTTCGGCCTGCAGAACGCCGTCGGCGACGTCCAGGTCCCCGTCGTCTACGTGCGACTACCCGACCTGCTGGTGCAGGAGGCCGAGCTCACCTACTCGAGCGCGTCCGACGGGATCAACGTCCTCTCGCCGGTCTCGAGCGCCACCCTCACGGTCGATCCGGAAGGTTTCGTCCTCGACTACCCGGGGCTGGCCGAACGCGCCTGATCTCGAGTACTCAGAGCGCGCGGAGCACCCCACCGTCACGGCCGGCGCGGTGAAGTTCACCGAGCCAGTCGCCGGCGCCGGGCGTGATGCCGGTGATGTTCCAGGTCGTGCGGTCGTCGTAGGCGGTGCGGCCGCGGAAACCCGTCTCGACGAGTTCGCCGAGACGGCTGTCCGCGCGCAGGGATTCGCGGGCAGTGACGAGTGTCTCGATGGCCTCGTCGAGCACCCGTTCCAGCGCGGTCGCGTTCGGCTCGCAGATGGCACGCACGAGGTCGGGCGCGGTACCCGCGACGCGGGTTCCGTCTCGGAACGAGCCCGCCGCCAGGCCGAGCGCCAGCTTCCCGCCCGCGGCCCCCGCCGCGGCCAGCGCTTCGGCCAGCACATGCGGCAGGTGTGAGATCCGCGCGACAGCTCGATCGTGTTCCTCGGCGAGCACCGGAACCACCACCGAACCACAGTCCAACGCGAGCCGCACCACTCGCGACCACGGTTGCACCCGCGTTCCCTCGTCCACTCCGACCGCCCAGACCGCACCCTGGAAAAGATTGGAATCAGTGGCAGCCCAACCGGATTGGGACGTTCCCGTCATCGGATGCCCGCCAACGTACAAGGCCTCGAGTCCGTGCTTTCGCACCGCGTCCAGCACCGGCCCCTTCACGCTCACCACATCGGTCAGCGGGCACCCGGGCGCGAGCACGGCGATGTCGGCCAGCAGGTGTTCGACCGCGGGCATCGGCACCGCGATCACCAGCAGCGCGTCCAGCTCGGCAGCGCGGACCAGCACCGCGGACAGGTCGCCGGACACCTCGAAACCGTCCTGACACGCCGCGGAGACGCCGGATTCGGAGCGGTTGTAGCCGAACGCCCGGTACCCCGCCGCGACGGCGGCGCGCAGCAGCGAACCGCCGATCAGGCCGGTCCCGAGGACGCACACAGCCCCACGCTCGTCGATGCTCATCCGAACAGATTGGCACACGAGTTCATCATTAGGGGTGGGACAGACTACCGTTTGGTCCATGGCAGCACAGCGCTCGGGCACGAACAGGGCGACGTCGGATGACGACTTCGACGTCGAAGGGTTCGCAGTGGCCGTGGTCCGCGAAGAAGGCACATGGCGGGTCAGCCCGCTCAGCTCCGATGCCCTGCACGATCTGTCGGCCGCCGAGACCGAATTGAAGGCTTTGCGCAGCTCAGGTGCGGTGTTCGGCCTGATCGACGTCGACGATGAATTCTTCATCGTGTTGCGTCCCGCGCCGAGCGGCACCCGTCTGCTCGTCTCCGACGCCACCGCGGCGATCGACTACGACATCGCCGCCGACGTCCTCGACGCGCTCAATGTCGAGATCCCCGACATCGACCCCGACGATCTCGACGACGTCGAACCGTGGGAGGAGGGCGACCTGGGCGTCCTGGCCGACCTGGGCCTGCCCGAACCGGTTCTCAGCGTGATCATCGCCGACACCGACCTCTACCCCGACGAGCAGCTCGGCATGATCGCCCAGCGTCTCGGTTTCGCCGACGAATTCGCCGCGGTCCTGGACAAAATGCCGAGGTGACCGACGAGGAGATGATGCGCGCCGCCCTGGCGGCCGCAGCCGACGCCGACCCGCGCGATGTGCCGGTCGGCGCCGTCGTCTTCGACGCGCAAGGTCGTGAACTGGCCCGCGCCACCAACGCGCGCGAAGCCCTCGGCGACCCCACCGCGCATGCCGAAGTCCTGGCCTTGCGCGCGGCCGCGGCAGTCCACGGCGACGGCTGGCGACTCGAAGGCGCGACCCTCGCGGTCACCCTCGAACCGTGCACGATGTGCGCGGGCGCCCTGGTGCTGGCGCGAATCGGCAAGGTCTTGTTCGGCGCCTGGGAACCCAAAACCGGTGCCGTCGGCTCGCTCTGGGACGTAGTCCGCGATCGCCGCCTCAACCAC
>NZ_JBHWZY010000732.1:0-3545 GCF_042727815.1 Nocardia sp. NPDC060220 | reverse complement strand
AGGCGGGACGGTGCGGGCGGCCCAGGCGGATGTTCATCGCGGCGGTCACGGGCCAGCGCTGGAAGTCCTGCGTGAGGTGCCGACCACGCAGACGAGATCATCGTGAGCAACGCCGATTTCAACAAGCTCCCGTTCCCTGGATTCGACTCGCTCCACCAAATAGCGCCAAGAGTATGCGCCGGACGAGTCGACGATGGCCAGGTCTTCCGGGAAGCTGCGTATGCTCTCCCATGGCGACCACACGAACGGATTCATGAAATTTCCTTCAGCGATCGAAGGAGGGTTTCCACCTCGGTGTCCGATTACATGTCTGGATTCCAGGTGAGCACGACGCTCGCGGATGTGCCGTAATCCTTGACCTGTAGTCGCGCCGGACGAGTCGACAGGTGACGTGGGGTGAACCACGATCGTTCTACCTCTAGGCCTAATGGCTGTGCCAGCTCGCCAGTCGGCTCACTGTGTACATAGTTGAAATCGGCGAAATTCTCGCGTGTCACCTGATGCTCGTCTGCCAGGTTTCGCAGCAGTGCACTGTCGACAGCTTTGTGGCGCATCGTTTCCATGATTCGATCTGCGACAGCCCGACGGTTCGCACCGTGCGGAGATCGGTCGATCACGACCGGTCGTTGCACCGAGAACATCCCGGCCACGTCGCGATATCGCGACGTGTGATGCTCGAAATGCATATCCACGGCGACCCGATCGAGTGTGCCCGTGCGTCCCTGACCGAGGAAGTCGGCGTAGCAGCTCAGCGCAGCGGCCGGTCTGTCCATTCTGTTCCGGCCATCCACCGATGCGCTTACGGCGGTATGGAGCCGTACACCCACGCTCCGGTGCTCCACTCCAACTCGAGGAGCGACCGTGGAGTTCGCCAGTTCTCGCATCGTTTCGGACCAGTAAGCTGCGGCGCTCGCCGAAGCTGCGCTGCTTTGGCGCTGGGCCTCGATAGCCGAGCGTAGCCGGGGCTCGCGTGTCGCCGGTGCGGCATCGACCGCGGCGTACGCGCGAAACAGCTCTGTTTCCATGCGGCTGACGCTTCGGGCATTGACGACCGAATGTTGAAAGGTGAGTAGCAGTAGATAAACACCCGCGTCGTTGCGAATGAGGTGAAAACGATAAGGAGGACCTGACCAAATGTTCCAGGAGATCGCATCGGTGCGCAGTAGTAATGTGCTGTACCGCATCATTTCCGATACGGAGGCACTACCCACATCACGCGCGATTATGTTCGGCTCCGAGACTCTGTCCATGACGCGTTGACGGACCGATTCGCCGTCACGCTCGAATTTGACCCGCAATGTCTCATTGGAGTCGACGAGCACGGTGAGAGCTCGAATCATCGCCTCGGGATCTACGTTGCCGCGGAGAAGATAACGGATGCTTATCGGCATGCTGAGATCCGCGACGGCGGTGTGCAAGAATATGACCTCGGCCTGACCAGGCGTGATATCGAACGGCTCCGAGGTGCCGCCATGTTCGTTGGTATTCATCCGGCCTGCCTCAGATGGTGGGTTCGTCGCAGTCGGACGATTTCTCGCCGACGGGAAGCGCCACGTACTTGGCACCGCCGTCCTGATACTTGCGAACCAGATTCGACGGTTGAATACTGCGCAGGATTCCGGCCTCTCTCGCGGCGGTGAAGTGAGCCTCCAGGTGAGCGAAGGCAAGCTGCATACCCAGGCAGAAATGCCTGCCGTGACCGAAGGCGATTTTCGAGTACCTGGATGATGACGCAGTGTCGCCTGAGATACGACACCCGTGCACTTCGCGCGCCGCAGAGCCGATGACCAGTGCTATTCGGTCCCCCGGTTCGATGCCGGGATCCAGTTCGGGTATGCGGTCGAGTGCGTAGCGCGGAGCGTAGTGGAACGGCGCATCGTAGAGCAGGCCTAGCTCGACCCAATCCCGGTCGCTTCGATCGGCCTCGGGATCGGAGCGGTAGTGCAGTGCAGCGGTAACCAGACCTGAGATCAGTGGTTCTACTGTACCGGTGACCAATTGGGTGAACATGGCGTACGCGGTTTCACATCTTTCCGTATTGGATGCGAATTCAGACAACGCGGCGACGAGCGGGGAGGGATCAGCAGCTCGCATCGCGTCTTCGGCAAATGCTCTGATCCGTAGAGCCGCGGCATACGCGATCTCCACAACCTGGTCGTTCCGGTCGTCCGACATCAGATATTCCATTATGTCGTCGGACGCGGCGGCCAGGTATTCCGCCCTCTCGTATGCTATTCCGAAAGTAAAGGACAATGTTGATATTGCTGCCGGACGTGCTATTCCAGCGATGAAATCGGCTGGATCCGTGTCGTAGCAGAGCCGCGCTGCTTGCTGCTCGATTCGAGGCGTGATCTCGGCGATCGCGGCGATCGCGAAAACCGGGGCGAGGGCGCGCTTGAGCGAACCCGCCATCGGATCATCGGTGAAAACGGGCCAGCTACTGATGAGCTTCTGGAGCCTACCCCGCGTATCGTCGCGCGCGCTGTCATGGTCTAGGTGACCTATCCGGGAATCCATCAGGAGGTCTTGGACATCATGCGCGCGACAGACATACCATGCCTCCATCGTCCCATTCCAAACAATACGTCCGTCTCGACGGTATTGGGCGAAGACCTCATGTTGCTGTGATACGAATTCGGACGGACCGAAGTGCTTCGTGGCAGCCGAATGTCGCACACTTTGATCCACTGGATATGGCCTTTGTTCGTGGGATTTCCGACTATTCGCGATCGACAGTAAGTGTGGTCATGTCGGTGTCGCAATGAACCTGAGGCCGAATCAGATCGACGTAGCTGGTGGGCGCATAGATTTTACTGTCCGGTCCGGACATGCCCGTACTGCCGATGTCGGGCCCTCCGGCTGGCGTGATATCGGCGGCAGGATGGGGAAAACGATGGCGGGGGCGTCGATCTCGCGCGTGGACCGGTCGCCGTCTGACGCGGCTCGGGCTTGATTTCGCGGATCAGTGTGACACCTCGTCGACCTCACACAACACGCGGTATCAATCGCGTAGGGTCGTGCACCTCGGACACGGCGCTGGAGTTCGATGGCTCGCGGTGGTCGCAACGCTGACCGGGATGGACTCGGTGGCGGCGCAGGCGGAACCGAGCAACGGTGTTGCCCTCGACACCTATCCGAACTTCTGGAAGTCGGTGAACGCCGACTCTAGCTTGTTCAGGTTGGGTTCCGCGTCATCGACGAAGACGTTGAAGTCACGGGTAGCGGGTGCAGGCCCGGGCGCGAGTAGCGGTCGACTGATCTAAGCCGGACCCCGGACATGACAAAACCGCCACTCGCCCAGCCGAGTAGCGGTTTCGTCAGCGGATCGGGAGCCGGCTAGACGCCGATTCGTCCGCCGTTCTTCTTCCAGACGACCGCTACGGCGGGACGCGGCTGGGAGGTGCCGCCGTCGGGCCAGTGGGACTGCGGGTTGTCGGGGGTGGCGTCGTCGGCCTCGCCGGGGTGCTGGACCGACACGATGACGTGGGATTCGGTGACGATCGGACCGCAGGTCTCAGCGCCCTTGGGCACGGTGAGGAACCGCT
>NZ_JBHWZY010000731.1:0-3548 GCF_042727815.1 Nocardia sp. NPDC060220 | reverse complement strand
GCGATGATCGGCAGGGTCGCCACCTCGAAGCGGCGCGCGATCTGCTGCTGCAATCGAAGGATGTCGAGCGAGGTGCCACCCAGATCGAAAAAGCTTGCCGTGACGCTGATTTCGGTGACCGGAAGATCGAACAGCTCCGCGTAGACACCGGTCAGGATCGACTCGGTGTTGCCCTCCGGTGCCGAATATCCGCCGAGCTGACGGGTTGTGACAGCCGCGGTGTCGGCGATGACCTGGTCGTAGCCACCCGATTCGAGCCGTTGGCGCATGCGTGGCCGCAAGGTCTTACCCAGACTCGTCTTGGGAAAGTCCGCCTTGTCCAGCGGCAGGATGAATCCGGGCCGGAACCCGCACAGCAACACGACCGTGGAACGCACCGCGGTCAGCAGGCGATGCAGACCGGCTTCGTCGGCCCCGGTCTCGGCGTGGATGGCGATCACGAGCTGTTCGGTGTCGCTGCCGGGGCGCCGCGTCGGGAACGCGGCGACATAGCCGGGGGAGATGCCGTCGAGTTCCTCGATCGCCGTTTCGATCTCGTGGCTGAAATAGTTGACGCCGTTGACGATGATGCTGTCCTTGCTGCGCCCGACGAGCGTGAGCCTGCCGTCGGCCAGCCGCCCGAGATCGCCCGTGCGGAACCAGCCGTCGGCGGTGAAAGCCTCGTGGGTGGCGTCCGCGTTGTTGAAGTAGCCGTGAGTGACCATCGGGCCGAGCAGTTGCACCTCGCCGGTCGCACCGTCGGGTAGTGACAGGTCTTCGTCGTCGGCGACCCGCAGCTGCAATCGGGGCACCGGATGCCCGACAGCGGCGAACTCCTGCCCGGTGTCGGCACTGGGGAAATCGCGATTGTAGATGCTGCCCGCGCAGGTCTCGGTCATCCCGAACGCGGGCCACAACGCCGCGTCGTGCAGGCCGCAGGCGGCGAAGGTCTGCAAGAACGTCTGTCCTGTCGCGACCACATTGGCTTCGCCACCGCTCACGATGTGGCGCAGGCAGGTCAGATCGAGTAGGTCGCTGTCGCTTTCTGGTTCGAACAACGAATTCAACTGGCCCAGTAGGAAATTCGGTGTGAAGGTCATGGTCACCCGGTGGCGGGAGATGATCCGCAGGAACTGCATCGGGTCGTCGGCGACGATCTCGCTCGGAGCATGGATCTGCTGCGCTCCGGAATACAGCGGAAGCAGATGTGTTTCCAGCAGCGCCGCGACGTGATCGAACGAGATCCAGTTGAAGGTGGTATCGGCCGGGGTGAGGTGCTGCACCGCCGACTTGCCGGCCATGGAGCTGAGCAGGTTGGCATGGGTGAGTGACACCGCTTTGGCGTTTCCGGTGGATCCGGAGGTGAGGACCAGCAGCGCGAGGTCGTCGCTGCTCGCGTGGTGCACGAACGGTGGGTGTTCGCCCGTCCGCAGGGATTCCACCGTCACCGGCGCCAGTCCTGACACGGCGGGCATGGTGTCGCGCATCGCGAGCGATGTCACCACCAGTGGGCCTTCGAGCAGTTCGCCGACATGGCGCAGTGCGCTCGCCCAGCGCGTCGGGTCGGCGGGCTGGGCGACCATGGGACACGGGACGAACCCGCCGAGGAAACAAGCCCACAGCACGGTGACGAAGTCTTCGTGATCATCGAGCAGGAGAACGACTTTCGACTGTGGTCGCAGCCCTTGGTCGCGCAGTGCGCCGGTCAGCCGCAAGGCGTCGTCGAGCAGTTGTGGATGGGAACGATGGACCCGAACCGCGGGTGCGTCGGCGGTGCGTTGCAAATAGGTCGTGCCGCTGGTCGGATGATGGCGCGCGGCGTGCAGGAGAATTTGTGGTACCGACTCGGCGTCGCGTACCGCATGCGGTACAGGCGCCGTCGAAAGAATCGATGTAGCAGTCATTTTCACCTAACCACTGATCAGACGTGCGGCGAACCGCGATGTTCAGGCAGTGCCGAAGACCTCGTCGTACTCCAGCCGGGGAAGGCGGCCCATCCAGGCGTCCGGGCCTGGCTTGCCGATGTTGATGACGCACAGCGGTGCGTGCCTGCCGTCGGGGAAGAACTCCCGGGCGATGGCGTCGGCGTCGAATCCGACCATCGGGCCTGCCGCGAGACCCGCGGCCCGGATTCCGATGATCAGGTACGCCAGCTGCAACGCCGCGTTGAACGTGGCCGACTTCTCGCGCACCGCCGGGTCGGCGAAGACGTTCTGCGGGTTCTCCATGAAGGGAACCAGTTTGGGCAGCTCGTCGTGGAAATCGAGGTCGGCCCCGAGCACGACTGCCAGTGGCGCCTGCGCGGTCTTGTCCTTGTTGCGATCTGTCATGGCCTCGACCAGGCGTGACCTCGCCTGGTAGGAGCGCACGAGGACGCCGCGAAGGGGTTGCTGGTTCATGGAGGTCGGCCCGAATTTCACGAGTTCGTAGATGGCGCGGAACTGTTCGTCGGTCACCGGCTCGTCGGTGAAGGTGTTGGCTGTGCGGGCGGTGCGGAACAACAAGTCCTGCGCTTCCGCGTCCAGTGCCAGCTGCTCGGTCGATACCGTCGCCGCCATGAAACCCTCCAGGGTGAGTTGATTAGACTAGTCGGTCCAGTCCAGTAAATAGTAGATAGACTGACTCGTCCACCCGTACTGTTGGTGACGCGGGTCACTCACCACGAAAGGCGCAGACGGACATGTCGACATCGGCCATACGCTCGAGTGGATCCGGTGGCCGCCCACCCGGCGGCGACCCGGGTAAACGTCGAGCAATCCTCGATGCCGCGATCGATACGTTCCTGCGAGACGGCTACGAGCGGGCGACCCTCGACGTGATCGCCGAACGGGCCGGCGTGGCGAAACAAACCGCCTACAACCACTTCGGCGACAAACAGACCCTGTTCCTGGCCGCCGTGGACGACGAACGCAGCCGTGTCGCCGCGAACTTCGGCACAGACATCACCGGCGCGGATCAGGCCGACGATCTCGATGCCACCACCGCTCTCGTCGAGATCGGCCACCGCGTCCTGCGCGTCCTGCTCGACGAGCGCGCCTCCGCGCTGCGCCGCCTGGTCATCAGCGAGGTCGCCCGCATCCCGTCGCTGCGCCCTGCCTGCGCGGACGGCGAACCGAAACAGCTCGTCACGCAGATCGCCGACCTGCTGCGTCACCGCAGTGAACGCGGTGAGCTCGATGTCGACGATTCGTCGACCGCCGCCCGGCAGTTCGTCTCACTGCTCGTCCAACAGGGTCTGCACGCCTCGATGTACGGCACGATCCCACTGCGTGCCGCCGACGCCGCAACGATCTGCACCGAGGCCGCCCACCTCGTCGTCCGCGCCTACCGCCCGGCCGCGGATCCCAACTGATGGACCGTGACTTTTGTCGAGATCGCGGTCCCGGTTGTGCGGAATGCAGGCAAAGGGCTTGTGTCACTTGCCATTGAGGTGCGCAGGGGATTCGATCCCCGGAGCGATCGGGAATGGGCGCGGCATCGCTGTGCGAGAGGCTACAGCGCCTAGGATGGATCCTGCCCCCGCGACGTGGCGGCGGCGCGTGGGTGCACGGGGAAGGCTCGCCTCGACC
>NZ_JBHWZY010000730.1:0-3557 GCF_042727815.1 Nocardia sp. NPDC060220 | reverse complement strand
GTCTTCCCACCCACCCAGGGCGCCGCCGCGATGGCCGGCGCGAAAGCCTGCAATGCCAGACTGTCGACGTTCATGCCGCTGGACCTGAAACCTGTTGACACACCGGTCAACCCGCTGGAACGGTCGTTGGTGGACCTGTGGTCGCGCACGGCGGGGCCGATGTCGCCGACGGCTCGGCGCACCTTCCGGCAAGCGGTGGAATCCATGACCGAAAGCTGGTTGTGGGAGCTGGCCAACCACATCCAGCATCGCGTCCCCGATCCCGTCGACTACCTGGAGATGCGCCGCCGCACTTTCGGCTCGGATCTGACGATCGCCCTGTCGAAGATCGCCCGCGGCGGCCTGATCCCCGATGCGGTGTTCGAATCCACCACCATGCGCGGCATCGAACACGCCGCACAGGACTACGGCTGTTTGATCAACGACTTCTACTCCTACCAAAAAGAAATCGAATACGAATCCGAGCTGCACAACGCGATTCTGGTGGTCGAGTCGTTCTTCGATTGCGACCGCGACGTCGCCGCCACCGTCGTCGATGACCTGATGCGGGCCAGAATGCGGCAGTTCCAGCGACTCGTCGACGACGAATTGCCCGTCCTGTTCGAACACCACCGGCTCGACGACACCGCTCGCGCGGCGCTGACCAGCTACATCGACGAACTGCGTGATTGGATCGCGGGCATCCTGCACTGGCATCGCGGCACCAGCCGCTACCGCCCCGAGAACTTGCGCCGCCCGGTCGGCCAGCAACCGCGAACCGCCGCCCGCCCGGTCCACACGTGGGGACCCTCGGGCATCGGTACCGCCGCCGCCCGGGTTCGACCCCGAGTCGGATCCGTCGCCACCCATGCCACCTCGCCGGGAAGGACCTCCTTGTGACCAGCACCGCCCAGAACCCACCGACAGCGCTCGGTGTCGCCGCCGCCCGCACACTGTCGACCACCACCAAATCTGTTCCGCAGATGCAGGGGATCACGCCCCGCTGGCTGCTGCGCATGCTGCCCTGGGTCGAGGTCGACGGCGGAACCTACCGGGTCAACCGGCGCCTGACCTACACCGTCGGGGACGGCTACGTCACCTGCACGCTGGCCAACGGCCGGTACCAGGTGGTCCCCGCCGAACTGCGCGAATTGCGAGCGCTGCGCGATTTCGACGACGACGACACATTGCGCGAGATCGCCCACCTGTTCACCCAGCAGGAGTTCGCGGCGGGGGAGACGATCTGCGAGTTCGGCAACGAAATCGACGCGGCCTATGTGCTCGCCCACGGCCGGGTCGTGCTCTCCGGCCCCGGCGACTACGGTCAGCAGGTACAGCTGGACGTACTCGACGACGGCAGCCACCTCGGTGCCTCCACACTCCTTGGTCGGCAGGCTATTTGGGAGTACACGGCGACCGCGAACACCGCCTGCACGGTTCTGGCGTTGCCGCGCGCCGTGTTCGACGCCCTGTGTGCCCGTGAACCGCGCCTCGCCGCCCATGTCGCCGGCCTCGGAGCCGCGGTCGCCGCCGAACGAAGCGGTGCCGACAAATACGGTCAGGCGGCGATCGGACTGCTGTCGGGCCAGCAGGGGGAGCCGACGCTGCCCGGGACCTACGTCGACTACGACCAGCAACCACGCGAACTCGAGCTCAGCATCGCGCAACTGCTGCTGCGCGTGCACACCCGGGTCACCGACCTCTACAACAAGCCGATGAACCAGCTCGACCAGCAGCTGCGCCTGTCGATCGCGGCGTTGCGGGAACGCCAGGAACGCGACCTGCTGACCCACCACGACTACGGTCTGCTGTACAACGTCGACCCGAGTCAGCGGTTGTGTTCGGCCACCGGCCGCCCGACACCCGAGGACCTCGATCGCTTGCTGGCCCGCCGTCGCAAGACCGCGTTCTTCCTCGCCCACCCCCGCGTCATCGCCCAGTTCGGCCACGAATGCACAGCCCAGGGCGTCTACCCCGATCACACCGAAATCGAGGGAAGACGGGTGCACGCGTGGCGTAACGTGCCACTGCTGCCCTCGGACAAGATCCCGATCTCACCGGGCGGAACCAGCACGATCTTGGCGATGCGGATCGGTGAATCGGATGACGGGGTGATCGGCCTGCGCCAGACCGGTCTGCCCGACGAAGTCGAGCCGGGCGTCAACGTCCGCTTCACCGGCATCGACGACCGCGCCATCGCCTCCTACCTCATCAGCGCCAATCATGCTGCGGCAGTGCTCGTTCCGGACGCACTCGGTGCGCTGACCGAAGTGCAGGTGAATCGATGAGCACCCCGGATGTCGCGACCACACCGATCCCGGTGCCCACACCCGCTGTTGCGCACAGCTCGCGCACGGCCGCCGACGTCCTCGATCAATGTCGGGAGACCTGCGCGGCCACCCTGCATGCCACCGTGCAGATGATGCCTGCCACGGTCCGCACGATCGTGGGCTACCACTTCGGCTGGTGGGACAAGACCGGGCGACCGGAACGTCACGACGGCGGCAAGGCCATTCGCCCCGCCCTGGTTCTCTCGGCCGCGCGGTTGACCGGCGGCGACGTGGGAGATGCCGTGCGCGCGGCCGTCGCGGTCGAACTGGTGCACAACTTCTCGTTGCTGCACGACGACGTGATGGACCGAGACACCACCCGACGGCACCGGCCGACGGCGTGGACCGCGTTCGGGATCGGGCCTGCCATCCTCGCCGGCGACGCGCTGGTGGCCCAGGCGTATTCCCTGCTCGCCGCGGAGCCGGACACACCGATCGTCGAAGCGACGAATCTGATGAGCCGCTCGGTGCTGCACCTCGTCGAGGGGCAGTGCGCGGACCTGGGATTCGAGCGGCGCACCGATGTCGAGCTCGACGAGTGCTTCACCATGGTCGATCAGAAGACCGGGGCGCTGTTCGGATGTTCGGCCGCACTCGGGGGCCTGTTCGGAAACGCGGACTCCGGTGAGCTGTTGCGGCTGCAAGACTTCGGCAGGCGCTTGGGCCGTGCCTTCCAGCACACCGACGACCTGCTCGGCATCTGGGGCGACCCCAGCGTCACCGGCAAATCGGTGTTCTCCGACCTGCGCAGCCGCAAGAAGTCGTTGCCGGTGGTGTTCGCACTGCGCTCGAACACCCCGGAAGCGGGCGCCCTCGCCGACCTCTATCTCCGTGAGAAGCCGCTCGACGACGCCGAATTGGTCCGTGCCGCCGAGTTGGTCGAAGCCGCAGGCGGCCGGGAATGGAGTCGGCTGCAGGCCAGGCAACTGTACGAGGAAGCCATGTCGACGATCAGCGAGGTCGGGGCGAACGCCGAAGCCCTGGCCGACCTGGACTTGCTCGCGGCGCTGGCCGCGAACCGAGACTGCTGAAGCCGAGCGCTTCGCATGCCACCGCCCGATCGCGGCCACGGTTCCGATCGGGCCGTGGCCGGTCGGGCGGCGGCTGGTTCGGCATTCCACGGCGGAGTAGCCGCGCCCTCCGGATCATGTCGGGTAGATTTTCAGGCTTCACCGTAGAGCTGACGGAAGTCGTCGAGGGTGCCTGTGTAGTACTCGTAGTCGTCGACGAGCTGTGCCCGGGTGATCC
>NZ_JBHWZY010000729.1:0-3559 GCF_042727815.1 Nocardia sp. NPDC060220 | reverse complement strand
GGATCACCTTCCAGCAGGTCGATCAACCCTCGCCGCACGATCTCGTGGTCGTCGACCAGGAACACCTCGAGCACGCCGGCTCCTTCATCATGTCGAGCGATCCCCCCTTGTGGTCCAACATAATCCGCGTATCTCGGTCGTGGGGCCTGTCGGCGAACGAGAAATGTCACGCCCCCTGCGCAGAGCCCTGGGTCGACGGGGACGCTCGCCTGCGGACCGAAACTTGTCGGACCCCCGGCCTAGCATTGACGACGGGGGAATATGTCCGGTCGGCGGATGACGATGGAGAAGGGATTCACCAGGTGGCGGAACGCCTCACTGTGCGCGGAGCTCGGGAACACAACCTGAAAGGTGTAGACCTGGATTTGCCGCGCGACAGCCTGATCGTGTTCACCGGTCTGTCCGGTTCCGGGAAGTCGAGCTTGGCGTTCGACACGATCTTCGCCGAGGGACAGCGTCGCTACGTCGAATCGCTGTCGGCCTACGCGCGTCAGTTCCTCGGGCAGATGGACAAGCCGGATGTCGACTTCATCGAGGGGCTCTCGCCCGCGGTGTCGATCGACCAGAAGTCGACCAACCGCAACCCGCGGTCCACGGTCGGCACCATCACCGAGGTCTACGACTACCTGCGCCTGCTCTACGCTCGCGCGGGCACGCCGCACTGCCCGGTCTGCCACGAGCTGATCGAAAAGCAGAGCCCGCAGCAGATCGTCGACCAGGTACTCGCGATGGACGACGGCCTCAAGTTCCAGGTGCTGGCGCCTGTGGCGCGCACCCGCAAGGGCGAGTTCGTCGACCTGTTCGACCAGCTCAAGACCCAGGGTTACTCGCGCGTGCGGGTCGACGGCGTGGTGTACCCGCTCACCGATCCGCCGAAGCTGAAGAAGCAGGAGAAGCACGACGTCGAGGTGGTCGTCGACCGCCTCTCGGTCAAGGCCGCCTCCAAGCAGCGCCTCACCGACTCGATCGAGACCGCGCTGCGCCTGGCCGACGGCATCGTGGTGCTCGATTTCGTCGACCGCGACGAGCACGCCCACGACCGGGAGCGCCGCTTCTCCGAACGTCTGGCCTGCCCCAACGGCCACCCCCTCGACATCGAGGACCTCGAGCCCCGTTCGTTCTCCTTCAACTCGCCCTACGGCGCCTGCCCCGACTGCACCGGCCTCGGCATCCGCAAGGAAGTCGATCCGGAACTGGTGGTGCCCGACCCCGACCTGAGCCTGGCCGACGGCGCGATCGCCCCGTGGTCGCGCGGGCAGACCGCCGAGTACTTCAACCGGTTGCTCTCCGGGCTGGCCGAGGCGGTCGGCTTCTCGATGGACACCCCGTGGCGCGATCTGCCCGCGAAGGCCCGCAAGGCGGTGCTGGAAGGCAGCTCCGACCAGGTGCACGTGTCCTACACCAACCGCTACGGGCGCAAGCGTTCCTATTACGCCGATTTCGAAGGCGTGATGCCGTTCCTGCAGCGGCGCATGGAGAACACCGAGTCCGAGCAGATGAAAGAGCACTACGACGGGTACATGCGCGATGTGGCGTGCCCGGTCTGCAACGGTTCCCGGCTGCGCCCGGAGATCCTGGCCGTCACCCTGGCCTCGGACGGCACCGACAAGTCGATCGCCGAGGTCAGTGAACTGTCCATCGGCGACTGCGCGCACTTCCTGAACGCGCTCACGCTGGGGGAGCGCGAGACCGCGATCGCCGGACAGGTGCTCAAGGAGATCCAGGCCCGGCTCGGCTTCCTGCTCGACGTCGGCCTGGAGTACCTGACGCTGTCGCGGGCGGCCGCGACTTTGTCCGGCGGTGAGGCCCAGCGCATCCGGCTGGCCACCCAGATCGGTTCCGGTCTGGTCGGTGTCCTCTATGTTCTCGACGAGCCGTCGATCGGTCTGCACCAGCGCGACAACCGCAGGCTCATCGAGACGCTGCTGCGGTTGAAGAAACTGGGCAACACGCTGATCGTCGTCGAGCACGACGAGGACACCATCCGCGCCTCGGACTGGGTGGTCGACATCGGCCCCCTCGCGGGCGAGCACGGTGGTCGCGTGGTGCACAGCGGCCCCTATGAGGAGCTGCTGACCGAGCCCGAATCGCTCACCGGCGCTTATCTTTCCGGCCGCGAGCAGATCGAGCTGCCGCTGGTGCGGCGCGCGATCGACAAGAAGCGCAAGCTCGCCGTCGTGGGCGCCACCGAACACAATTTGCGCAATGTCGACGTGGCGTTCCCGCTGGGTGTACTCACCGCGGTCACCGGTGTCTCCGGTTCGGGCAAGTCGACCCTGGTCAACGACATCCTGGCCACCGTTCTCGCGAACAAGCTCAACGGTGCCCGCCAGGTGCCGGGCCGGCACACCAGGATCAACGGCCTCGACAACCTCGACAAGCTGGTGCAGGTCGATCAGTCGCCGATCGGGCGCACCCCGCGCTCGAACCCGGCCACCTACACCGGCGTCTTCGACAAGATCCGCACCCTGTTCGCCTCCACCACCGAGGCCAAGGTGCGCGGCTATCAGCCCGGGCGGTTCTCGTTCAATGTCAAGGGCGGGCGCTGCGAAGCCTGCTCGGGCGACGGCACGCTCAAGATCGAGATGAACTTCCTGCCCGATGTGTACGTCCCGTGCGAGGTCTGCCACGGCGCTCGGTACAACCGGGAAACCCTCGAGGTGCACTACAAGGGCAAGACCATCGCCGAAGTCCTCGACATGCCGATCGACGAGGCGGCCGACTTCTTCGAGGCGATCACCTCGATCCACCGCTATCTCAAGACCCTCGTCGAGGTCGGCCTGGGTTACGTGCGGCTGGGCCAGAGCGCGCCGACCCTGTCCGGCGGTGAGGCGCAGCGCGTGAAGCTGGCCGCCGAGCTGCAGAAACGGTCCATGGGCCGGACGGTCTACATCCTCGACGAGCCGACCACCGGCCTGCACTTCGAGGACATCCGCAAACTGCTCAAGGTGATCAACGGACTGGTCGACAAGGGCAACACGGTGATCGTCATCGAGCACAACCTCGACGTCATCAAGACCGCCGACTGGGTCATCGACATGGGCCCCGAGGGCGGTTCCGGCGGCGGTACGGTGGTCGCCACCGGCACGCCGGAGGATATCGCCGGGGTGTCGGACAGCTACACCGGTCAGTTCCTGAAGGAGGTGCTGGCAGCGCCGGCGCCGAAGAAGCCCGCCGCGAAGAAGGCGGCGAAGAAAGCCGCCCCGGCGAAGAAGGCACCGGCGGAGACGACCGCGGCCAAGCGGTTGGCGCGAAAGGCGGCCGCGCTGCGCTGAGCCGGGCTACCGTCCTTTTCGAGACGTTCCGGCAGGGACTTTCCGAAAGCGCCACGAAGTGAAACAGCCGTGGGTAACATTCGCCTCACCGTCCCCGGAATGCCGGGTAGTAGCGGTTTGTCGACGGCTCGATCGTCGTGTAGTTCGAAAGGAACGTCCTCATGGATGAAGCCACCACGGCGCTCATCGCCCAGATTCTCGGTTTCCTCGCCGGCGGGTCATCGTTGGCTTACGAGCCCACCAAGCCGACCGTCTGACCTGGATTCGAAAGGAACGCCTGTAAT
>NZ_JBHWZY010000728.1:0-3565 GCF_042727815.1 Nocardia sp. NPDC060220 | reverse complement strand
GTACAGGTCGGGGCGGTCCGCGAGAACCGAAATCGTCAGCGGCATGGATCTACGATGCCTCACCCGGCGCCGCGAAATCGAGCGAAATCAGGTCAGTTCGATCGGACCGCGGAGTTGACGGGCAACCGCGCGGAACCAGCCGAGGTGGTAGTGAGCGCCTTCGGAGTCGAATCGGGAACGTAGCTCGTACCAGCGCAGGCCGGGGTGGCGGTGGTGTACGTCGTGCAGATTGAAGCTGAGGGCGAAGCGCTCGAGGGTGCGGGGCAGGCGCAGATTCATTGCCGCTCTGGGCGATTCGAGGTCTGTGCCGTAGTGGTAGGCGTTGTCGGAGAGGGAGATGATGAGGGCGCGGCCGCCGAGCGCGGCGAGCAGCATCCAGCCGTGCGCGCCGTAGCAGAGGAACGCGACGGTGTGGATGACGACGATCGCGGCGGCGTCGGTGCGGAACTTTCCCAGAACCACGGGCTGGGCGACTCGCTCGAGTACGAGACCACCGACCGAATCGGGTGCGTCCACTCGACGTCCCAGTGCGCGAATGGTTCGCTCGGGCATCGGCGCGAGCAGGAGCGCGAGCACTTCGAGCAGGTACAAACCGCCGAACAGTTTCAGATAGAACGGGGGAGCGGCGGACCGCCGAGTGGTCGTCGCCGGGTCGTAGATCTCGCTCCGCTCACGAACCCGGCTGTATCGATGGTGGAGCAGGTGGCCCACTTTCAGCATCGCGAAGGGCGATCCGTACACCACCGCCAGCATGCGTCCCATCCGGTCGTTGCGGGTCCGATTCCGTAGCAGCGACCCGTGAACGGCCTCGTGGATCAGTGACCAGAACGGCGTGATGGTCAGCGTCAGCGGCACCAGGGCCCAACCCCACGCGGCATCCACGGGGAGCAGCACCAGCGGGATCACGAACAGCTGGGTGCCGCCGATTGTCAACGCGAGCACGATGAGTCGCACATTTACCAGGTCGCCGCCGGCAGTGCGCGGCACATCGGAGGGGCGCGGTGTGCGAGTTCGAGTCATGGTGCAGCGGTGCTCCGGATAGATCAGGCAAACTCCGCCCCTATCCTGCCACCCGCACACCCAGGCGTGGCAGGCCCGACGGTACCGCGAACCGGGTGTTCGCCGACAATTCAGCAGAGATGCACCCGCACGGCCGAGGCAGAACGGCTAGGTGTTCTGCTGCTCCGGTTCGATATCGAGCTGGAGGGGGAACTGGCTCACGGTCCATGCGGCCACCGCGGTCGACGCCAGGACGTGGAGCAGGTAGATCGTGCAGACCAGGCCGATGCCGTAGTCGCGCATCCACGCACCGAGGGGAATCAGGGCCACCAGGTCGAGGCCGAGCATCAGTAGCGACAGGAGCAGAGCAGGCGCGGCCCAGGACGGCGCGGGCGGTTCGGCGGCCGCATCGGTTGTGGGCGGGGAGTCGACAGGGTTTTCGGTGGCCATGGTGTCCTCACAGGCAAAGCCGGGGGCTGGACGCTGCGTGCTAGCTGATCTGTCACATATTCGGGGTCGCAGGCTGCCCGGATCGGCGCGCGAGGTGAAAATCTCGGCATCCGCAATCGATGGGCAACATGGCGCAACCGCCTGTCACGCGGCAGCGGTCGGCTCTCGGAGGCCGGTTGCCCCGCGATGTGGCAACCCGAATCGCATCACTGCAGTTCGGGGCTGTCGTGGACGGGAATCCGGTGTGGTCACGGATTGCCGCCGGTGTCGGGCGCACGAGCGCTTCCCGGTGCTTCCCCCTTCTACTGTATACACGATTCCGGGCCCTCATGAGGCGCTGAATCCTGGTCCATAATCGCTCGCGTCAGACCGAAACCACCAGGTGAGGAGTAGCGGAATGGCCTATGTGCTCGGATTCGACGAGATCGATCGAACAATGGTCGCGATCGTCGGCGGTAAGGGTTCCAACCTCGGCGAATTGTCGCGGGTCGACGGTGTCGAGGTGCCGGACGGGTTCTGCGTGACGACCGATGCCTTCGCTCGGACGGTGGCGGGGGAGCCGACGCTCGATGCTCGGCTCGACGAGGTGTCGCGCCTCGAGCCAGGTGATCGGGCCGCGATCTCCCGGCTGAGCGCGCAGTTGCGGCGCATGATCGAGGAGCTGGTCGTGCCGGACGCGGTCGTGGAGGCGATCCTCGCCGCGCATGCTCGGCTCGGAGCGGAGAACGCCTGTGCCGTGCGATCCAGTGCGACGGCCGAGGATCTGCCGGGCGCCTCGTTCGCCGGCCAGCAGGACACCTTCCTGAATGTCGTGGGAGCGGCGGCGATCGTCGAGCATGTCCGCCGGTGCTGGGGTTCGCTGTTCACCGAGCGAGCGGTCACCTATCGACTGCGAAACGGCTTCGACCAGAAGAAGATCCGGATGGGCGTGGTCGTGCAGCGGATGGTGTTCGCGCGCGCCGCCGGCATTCTGATGACGGCCGACCCCCTCACCTCCGACCGGACCGTCGTGTCCATCGACGCTGGTTTCGGTCTCGGCGAAGCGCTCGTGTCGGGTCTGGTCAATGCCGACGTCTACCGGGTTCGCGACGACCACATCACCGACAAGGCGATCGCCACCAAGAAGATTTGCGTGGAGCCGGTCCCGACCGGCGGCACCCAGGTGCGCGAGATCGCGGGCGAACACCGAAACGAGCCGGTCCTCTCCGATGCGCAGGTGCTGGGCCTCGCGCGGCTCGGCCGCCGCATCGAGGCGCATTTCGGCAGCCCTCAGGACATCGAATGGTGTGCGGACGGAGATGTTTTCCGCATCGTGCAGAGCAGGCCGATCACCAGCCTGTTCCCGATCCCCGACGCCGACGACGGGGAGAACCACGTCTATGTGTCGGTGGGCCATCAGCAGATGATGACCGACGCGATGAAGCCGTTGGGGCTCTCGGTGTGGCAGCTGACGAGCAACGCGCCGATGCGTGACGCGGGCGGCCGGTTGTTCGTCGACGTCACCGCGATGGTGTCCGTGCCCGCGAAAGGCGCCGCCTTGGCGGCGGGACTCGGCAAGTCCGACCCGCTGATGGGGGACGCGCTGCGCACGGTGCTCGAGCGCGGTGACTTCGTTCGTGAAGTGCCAGAGGAGGATTCCGGCGCACCAGCGACGCCGTTCGGTACCGCCCCCGCGCCGATCGACACCGATCCCGACATCGTCACCGAGCTCATCAGGCAGAGCGAGGCATCGCTGGCGGCCATGAAGCGCGACATCGAGGACCTGTCCGGACCGCCGCTGCTCGAGTTCATCCGGACCGATATCCAGCAGGAGCTGCGGCGGGTCCTGTTCGCTCCCCAGGGTTTGCAGGTGATCATGGCCGCGATGGAGGCCACGGAGTGGCTCAACGATCGGTTGCGGGAATGGCTGGGCGACAAGAACGCTGCCGACGCACTCACCCAGTCGGTCCCCGGCAACGTGACATCGGAGATGGGTCTGGCGTTGCTGGACGTCGCCGATGCGATCCGCCCGCATCCGGCGGTGGTGGCGTACCTGGAGCGGATCGAGGGCGACGATTTCCTGGACGGTCTGGTCGATCACCTGGGCGGTGATGACGCACGAGCCGCGATCGAGGGG
>NZ_JBHWZY010000727.1:0-3567 GCF_042727815.1 Nocardia sp. NPDC060220 | reverse complement strand
AAGCCCAGCGCGGCCAGGCCGACGACCTCCAGCCCCAGACCGAGGCGGACCATGTTCAGCGGCGAGGCCTTCCCTGCCATCCCGAAGCTGGCACCACTGGCGATGAAGCTGCCGATGGCGATCGGCACCAGAGCCAGACCGGACTGCAGTGCGCTGTAACCGAGGGTGAACTGCAGCCACAGCGGGAGCACGGCGACGATGCCGAACTCACCGAGGCCGATGATCAGCGTCGCGATATTGCCGTTGCGGAACGAGGCCAACGAGAACAGGCTCAGGTCCATCAGCGCCTTGTCGGCATTGCCGCCGCGGCGCAACAGCACCTGCCGGACGACGAACCCGCCCAGCGCCAGCACACTCAGCACGAGCGCGACCAGCACCGGCGACGGCCCGCTCTCCCAGGTGAATCCGGCGATCCCCATCGGATGGACGGTGGTGATCCAGCCGTAGGTGCGGCCCTCGACCAACCCGAAGGCCAGCAGCCCGAGGCCGAGCACCGACAGGATCGAGCCGAGCACATCGAGTCGACCGGCGACCTTCGGCGACGGCGCGATGCACGCCAGCACACCGACCACGATCAACACAGCCAGGGGCACATTGATGCCGAACGCCCAGCGCCACGACACATGCTCGGCCAGCCAGCCACCGAGCAGCGGACCGAGCGCGGCGGCCGCACCGATCGTGGAGCCCCATACCGCGAAGGCCTGACCACGGGCTTTGCCGGTGAAGGTGGCGTTGAGCAGGGCGAGCGAGGTCGGCAGGATCATCGCCGCGCCCGCGCCCTGCAGGAATCGGGCGATGACGAGCAGTCCGCCGTCCGGTGCCAGCCCGGCCAGGATGCTGGTCGCGCCGAACACCACGACACCGGTGACGAACACCCGGCGCGCCCCGACCATGTCCGCTACCCGGCCGACCACCAGCAGCAGCGCCGCGAAGACGATCGCGTAGGACTCCTGAATCCATTGCGCCTCGGTGGAACCCGTGTCCAGGTCTTCGATGATCGACGGGATGATCACGTTCACGATCGTGGTGTCGACCACGATCAGCGCCACGCCGAGGGCAATGGCGATCAAGCCGAGCCATCGACGAAGGGACGACTCTTGACTCATCGCACACTCCTATTTCCATGGTGGAATATTTCCATGGTCAAAGTATATTGAGGGCAATAGGATGTCAAACGATGCGAAAGGAACCTATGAGCCAGTCGGACGCTCGCGCCCAGTACGAACGAATCCACGAAGGAATGCGGGCCTACGGCGCGAGTTACCGGGAACTCGCCCGCCGATTCGCGACCTGGCTCGGGTTGCACTCGACCGATGCCGAGGCCCTGATCGAGATCCTCACCGCCGAGGAACGCGGGACCACACTGTCACCGGCACGGCTCAGCGAACGGATCTCGCTGTCCAACAGCGCCACCACCGCACTGCTGAACCGACTGGAACAGGCCGGTCATATCGTGCGCAGCCGAGAACACGACGACCGTCGCGTGATCACACTGCGCAGCACACCCAGCATCCACACTCTCGCCAACGATTTCTTCGGCCCACTCGGCACGAAGGTGGAAGAGTCGGTGATGGGGAAATACTCCCCCGAGGAGCTGCGACGATTCGAGTCGTTCCTGGCCGACGTGCACGCCACCATGACCGCCCACCTGACTGAACCCGGACCATCGCGACCACTGATGTCGTGAGAACATCGGCGACTCACCGGGTACCGGCTCACCGAGTTGCCGCGTCATCGACGCACCGCGCCCCTGGATCTGACCGAAAGACGCGGAAAGTCGGATCAGAAGGGGCCGATGCCTTTCAGGGGATTGCCGCCGTGGAGGAACCAGAAGGTGAGGATGGCGGCGGCGACAGCCAGGACGACGACCCCGAAGGACCCGTAGGAGGGTCGGGTGGCCCAGCCTCGGGTGCGGTAGAAGGACCAGCGGCCGGGGCCGGTGAGGATGATCGCCAGGGCGGAACCGGCCAGGACGGAGTCGAGTTCGACGCCGGTGGGGGTGCCCGCGTTGTACTGGAAGCCGGGGACCATGCCCTGCTTCCACATCCACGCGTTCAGGATCGTGGCCAGGACAGCGCCCGCGGCGAGCGGGGTGGCCAGGCCGATCACCAGGAGGATGCCGCCGCCGAGTTCACCGGCGATCACCAGCGCGGTCGACAGTGACGGGTAGTCCCAGCCGCCGCTTTCCATCATGGTCTTGGTGCCGTCGAGGCCGGGTCCGTGGAACCAGCCGGTCAGCTTCTGCAGACCGTGGTAGATGAAGGTGTAGCCGACCACCAGGCGCAGCACGAACAGGCCGAGGTCCAGGGTGCCGCGGCGAGCCTCGCGGTTGCGGCGCTGCAAGCGGACGGTGCCCGCCGAGGCCGCCGACGCGGGCGGGATCGTCGCGTACCCGTAATCTTCGTCGCCACCGCCACGGCCGGTTTGCGCGGTGCTCGCACCGGGAACCTCATCACCGGGGTCGAGACCGAGATCCTCGTCGGTGCGGGGGATGTCCTTCGGATCCGGCTTGCGCATCTGCGTCGTCGGCGAATCGAACGGGCTGGTCACCGGGCGACCCGCCGCCGACGCGCCCTGCCCGGCCGGTGCCGAACCTTCGGCCTTCGGAGTGTCATTCGACTTGTCGGTCACCGACTCACCTTATGACGTGCCGTCCCGGTGTGCCGCCCTTCCTCGCAACGGGCGTGTCAGCCCCGCTCGACTTCCGGTCGCGTCCGGGCCGCCGCATTCGGACGCGACGGGCGTGTCAGGCCCGCACCGCTGCCGGTAACGTCTGACCTATGAGTTCGGGAATCGCGGGCCGCGTGGCAGTCGGGGTGGCACTGAGCGCCGTTTTGCTAGCCGGGTGCGCCCGTTTCGACGAGTCGGCGTCGAGTCCGTTCACCACCGAACCGCAACTGGGTGGGTCCGGCGCGGAACCGAAGAAGCCGCAGGAGGACCCCTCGCAGCCGCCGCGACCGACCGGACCGTGTATCGATCCCGATCCCAATGTCATCGCCACCTGCATGGAATCGGGGGCCGGGCTGATCGCGGTAGGCGAGGGCGCCTTCGTCGCGGAGCGAAAAACGGGGCGGATCCTGCAGGTGAAACCGGTCGACGCGAGCACACCGCAGGAGACGCCGGTGGAGATCGCCAGCGTGCCCGTCGACGGGTCGGCCGACGGCGGCATCTCCGATATCGTGCTCTCCCCCACCTTCGGTGAGGACGGGCTGATGTACGCCTACATCACCACCGGCAGCGACAATCGGGTCGTGCGGCTGTCCAAGGGCGGGGCGGCCAAGCCGATCCTCACCGGAATTCCCAAGGGCGCCGACGGAAATCGCGGCGCACTGGAATGGTCGACGCCGACGCAGCTGATGATCCTCACCGGTGACGCCGGAAACCCCGGCGCCGCCGCCGATCCCGGCTCGCTCGGCGGCAAGCTGCTTCGCCTGGACTCGCCGTCGGCGGGTACGAACAACCCACAGGTGGTGGCGTCGGGCATCGGTTCGGCCGGCGACATCTGCCGCGACGGCAAGGAAGGCATGTGGGTCACCGACCGCACCGCCGCCGAGGACCGGCTCCCGC
>NZ_JBHWZY010000726.1:0-3584 GCF_042727815.1 Nocardia sp. NPDC060220 | reverse complement strand
TAACAACGTTGCAGATGCGGGCCGATGTGGGGCGGGCCGACCGCGCGGCCTTCGATCGGTACTGGGACTCGATGCTCGGCGATCTGTCCTTCGACGACGAAGTCCGCACCTACCTGCTCAACTACGTTGTCGAGTTGGCGGCATGGCGTCGAAGCGTGCGCGTCGCGTTCGGTCGGGCGAATCGCTTCTTCACCACCGGGTTTCTGCCACAGCAGTTCCGCGACGAGTTGGGCCTGCCATGGAGCCCGCGCAAGCAGCGAGTGTTCGAAATCGTGATGCGGACGATCGGCCGACTGCTCGAGGTGCTGCCGGATACTTGGCGAGCTCAGCCCTTCGAGCGCTACCTGGACGACATGCGTGAGCGTAGATCTCAGGGCAAGAATCTGATCTGAGCAGACACACACGGTGCATCGGGGCCAGATCCTCGGACGCTTCCCGGATCGCCGCGGCGACTTCGTCGACCCCACCGGTATTCGCACTACCCTGTTCCGGACAGTCCTGTCCAGAACAGCGCAACGGTGGTGTCGACCGCGTCGATCTTGGGAATCGGGCGACCGGCGTCGAACCAGTAGCGGGCCGCCAGGTGGCTGGCGCCGACGAGACCGAATGCGCAAGCCCGGGCACGGTAGGGATCCATCCCCACCGCGTCGAGTTCGACACCGACCAGCGCCGCACATTCGGCCATCGCCATCCGTACCCGACCCTCGACGCTCGGCTCACTCGGAACCGGAGTGTCGAAAACGAGCGTGTATCCCGCACCGTTGTCCTCGTCGACGAAGTCGAAATAGGCCGAGACCGTGCGCCGCACCTTGTTCTCGTACCCGACGGTCGTCCGGAGCGCATCACGCAGCCCACCGACCATGTGGTCCAGATAGCGTTGCAGCACAGTGGAATACAGGTCAACCTTGCCCGTGAAGTGGTTGTAGAGCACCGGTTTGCTCACCTGGGCCCTGACGCTGATCTCTTCCATGCTGGCGCCGTGGAAACCATGCTCGACGAAGACGTCACGTGCGGCGCGGATGACGACCTCTCGGCGACGGGCACGGGCTTCGCCGCGGTCCGCGCGGGTGAGGATGTGCGCATTCCTCACTTCGCCGCGTATCGCGGTCATCGAGCCGTACTCGTTCCCACCGGCCCAGCAGGCGATTCGCGGTCGATCATGCTCGCCACAGCTGGCTCCCCGACCGGGAGACAACGATATTGGGAACGACGGCGTTGGCGGACAGACGAGTGATGGCCAGCACCAGTTCAGCGATGTCCCCGGTTGTCAGCATCGCCGCGCGGTCGAGTTCGTCGCGTTTCCACGCGGTCATATCGGTATCGACATAGCCAGGTGAGATAGCTGTCGCACTGACACCGTTCGCGGATTCCTCCAGCGAAATGGTTTCGCAGAGCGACACCAGAGCGGCTTTCGACGCCCCATAGGCGGCCAAGCCCGGCTCCCCCGCGACACCGGTGATCGAGGCCAGCGCAACGATTTTCGCACCTGCGCCGGGGTTGCCCTTCGCCGTCTCGCGCAGCAATGGCAGGCAGTGCTGCACAAGGGTCAGGGGACCGCGAACGTTGATGTCGAACATGCGGTGGTAGCCGGCGGCGCTCATCGTCGCTACCGGACCGGCGGTACCGGTGCCGGCGCAGTGCACCAAGACGTCCAGGCGACCGAACCGGTCGGCGTGCGTGTCGGCGAGGCGCAGCAACTGTTCGGGATCGTTCATGTTCGCGATCACCGTCACTACGTCCACACCGTGGTCGGTGCGCAGCTCTTCAGCAGTGCTGTCCAGGACCGCACCATCGCGGGCGGCGAGCGTGAGGTCGTAGCCGAGTTCGGCCAGACGCCGCGCGACCTCCGCGCCGATCCCTCGCGAACCGCCGGTGATCAGGGCACAACGCCGGTAGCTCATCGCTGCGCCGATCCCGCGTCAGCCGACGCCACGATCATCGAGCGGCAAGGATCGGCCGGCTCGCCGAACACATCGACGAGCAGGGCCGCGGAGCCCACCGGTGACGGTCCCCCACCGCGAGTTCTCCAGCCAGACGGTGGTCGAAGTACGTCGACGACGAGAGCGGACATCTTTGACTCCTCACGCGCTGTCGCCACCGGTCGGCGACAGGTCCAATAAGTTAATCATGATTCTCGCACAGTCGGTGGACCGGCTCAAGATCCGGGATGCGCGACGAAGCATCGGATCTTTGCCACTATGTTACTGACAATTCTCAATAATTTCCGCCGCCAGCTCACGCGATCAATCGACGTTCTCCGACAGATCGGCCGTACAGGGAAGCAACTCAGGGCTCGACCATCCACATATACACGCCCCTATACAGTGCTGACCGCTTCTACATCAGCCAGCGAGCAACTGAAGCGGGAGCCCAACAACCGGAGCCGACGAACTCGATCCCGAGTGCGCTGTCCAGCTAAGTTACTCACTATCCCGCAACTCTGAGTCCATCAGTCCGTGACCACACTCGAGCTGCGGACACGCCCTACCGAATGAAAAAGTATGCAGGTCACAGCCTTCTATTGAGGGTTCAACCCCACCTCCCCCTCTCTACGACCGAACCGCCATCCGGCGTCAATCCGCATAACGTGGACACAGCGGTCACTGCCTGTTAAGTTACTCACTATTCTAGGCTGATTCAGTGAAGAGGATCGAGTACTCGCGCTGCGGCCTGGGAGTCTGAACGTGCTCAATGAGGAGTAATGTCATGGATAGACTCAATAGGCGCAATGCGCTGAAGGCCGGCGGAATGCTCGGCGTTGTCGGCACCATCGGATTGGGTGCGATCGCACGGGCAGATCCGTGGACGTGGTCGCCGGAAGGATCGGTGGCCGGATCCGGTTCCGGCGTCGACCCGTTGACGGTCTGGGATCCCGAAGCCGACGAACTCGTCGCCGGACTCGTCGACCGAGGCGAAGTTCCCAAGATCAACGAACTGTTGCGGACCTGGACCAAGAACGGTCAGGCGCTGCCTGCCGGCTTGCCCTCGGAGTTGCGCGACTTCATGGAGTACGCCCGCCGACTGCCGCAGTGGACCGACACCGGCAAGTTGGATACCGCGATCGCGTTCAACAAGAAACGCGGACTGTATCTCGGTGTCCTCTACGGGTTCGCCAGCGGCATGATGAGCACCGTCATCCCGAAAGAGGCGCGCGCGGTCTATTACTCCAAGGGCGGCCACGATCTCAAAGACCGCATCACCAAAACCGCGAAACTCGGTTACGACATCGGTAGCGCGAATGCTTATGCCCCCGACGGGGAAATGATCGTCACCTGCGTCAAAACCCGACTGGTGCACGCGGCGGTGCGTCACCTGTTGCCGCAGTCCCCGCACTGGGTGCACTCCGCGGAAGAGGACAAACCGATCAGCCAGAACGACATCATGGTCACCTGGCACAGCCTGCCGACAACCGTGATGAAGCACCTCAATTCCTGGAAAGTGCCGATCCCGGCACACGAATCGGACGCGTTCCTGCACTCCTGGCAGGTCGCCGGGCACCTGCTGGGCGTACGCGACGAATACATCCGCAAGTCATGGCCCGACGCCAATGCCCAAGCGGCACAAATCCTCGACCCCATCATCGC
>NZ_JBHWZY010000725.1:0-3588 GCF_042727815.1 Nocardia sp. NPDC060220 | reverse complement strand
GGATTCTGCTGATCTCCGGTAGCACCAGAGCCGGATCTACCAATACCGCCGCCCTCCGCACCCTGGCCGGGCTCGCGCTCGACGGGATGCGCGCCGACCTCTATACCGGCCTGCGTGACCTGCCCGCTTTCGTTCCCGGCGACGATCCGGACGACTATCGCGCGGTAGTCGACCTCCGCGCCGAGCTCGCCACCGCGCACGCGGTGCTCATCTGCACCCCCGAATACGCGGGGACGCTGCCCGGCAGCTTGAAGAACCTGCTCGACTGGACCGTCGGTACGGCGGACCTGTACGAGAAGCCCACGGCCTGGTTGTCGGTGGCCCAACCGGGCCGCGGCGAGGGTGCGCTGGACACGCTGTCCACGGTGCTCGGTTACGTCGGCGCCGATGTCGTCGAGCGGGCGTGTCTGCGAGTGCCGGTGCTCGGCGCCGAGGTCGACGAGGACGGTCTGGTCGCGGATCGGGAGTTTGCGCTGAACGCGTCGATCGCACTGATCGAGCTGGCTGCTCATCTGCGTCGAATCGGAGTGTGACGTGCGCGCACCGGGCCGCGACAGCCCGGTGCGCGTGCGGTCAGTTCTTCGCCTCGGTGTCCTCGGTCTCGCGCCAGCCGAGCAGTACGGACTCTCCGTCATGCGGCCGCCATGGCAGGAAGATCGCCACGATCACCGCGCAGACGAGCACCGCGACGGTGGCGACCAGGGACGCGGCGTGGGCGCCCTGGAGCGTCGCGGCCTTCATGGCGACGATCAGGTTCTCGCGTTGGGTCTCGAAGAACGGCGCGAGCTCACGTTTGCGCAGTTCCAGCACGCTCAGTGGACTGGCCTTGACCAGGCTCTTCTCGTTGTCGTTCATGATGCCCATCGGGATGGCGTCGATGCGTGCGCCGATCCGGCTGGTGTAGTACGAGGCCACGATCGAGCCGAGCACCGCGACACCGAGCGTGCCGCCGATCTCGCGGGTCGTGTCGTTGACCGCCGAACCCGCCCCCGCCTCGTTCAGTGGCAGCGAGGACATGATCGATTCGGTGGCCGGTCCCTGCACGATGCCCAGACCCAGCGCCATCAACACCATCGAGGGCAGCACGCCGATCAGGTAGCTGCTGTCGACGGTGACCTGTCCGCCGAGGTAGAGGCCCGCGCCGATGAGTAGCAGGCCGATCACCAGTACCGCGGTGGTACCGACCCGTTGTGCCAGCAGCGTCGCGACCGGTGCGCCGATGGCGACCGAGAAGGCGAACGGCAATGAGGCGATACCGAATTCGAGCGGGGTGTATTCGCGCACGCCCTGGAAATACTGGGTGATCAGGAAAAGGAAACCGAACATCGAGAAGTAGCCGATGGCGATTGCCAGCGCGGGCAACGAGAATCGGCGGTTGCGGAACAGCCGCATGTCGAGAATCGGTGCGGCAGTGCGCAATTCCCAGGTGACGAAGGCGGCGAGCAGGACGGTGCCGAGCGCCGCGGTGCACAGTGTGGTGAGCGAGAGCCAGCCATTGTGCGGCGCTTCGATGATCGACCACACCAGCAACGTGATCCCGGCGATCGAGAGCGCGATACCGACGAGATCGAGCTTGCCGATGTGGTCGGCGCGCGATTCGGGCACCCAGATCAGCGTCGCGACCAGCGCGACCAGCGCCACCGGCACGTTGATCCAGAACACCGAATGCCAGCTGAAATGTTCGAGCAGCCAGCCGCCGGAGATCGGGCCGATGGCGATTGCGAACCCGGCCATCGCGGTCCACGCGGCGATGGCCAGCGCGCGTTCGCGCCGGTCGGTGAAGATATTGATGATCAGGGCGAGGGTGGCGGGGAAGACCGCGGCGGCGAAAACGCCCATCGCGGCTCTGGCGACGATGACCTGCGTCATCGTTTCGGCGAGTGCGCCGCCGACCGACATCACCGCGATGCCGACGAGGCCGATGGTCATGATCCGGCGGCGGCCGTAGCGGTCGCCGAGGTTGCCTGCCGCCAGCAGCAGGCCGGCGAAGGTGAGGGTGTAGGCGTCGACGACCCACTGCAGGCCGGAGACTCCGGTCCGTAGCTGGACGCCGATCGAGGGAAGGGCGACGTTGACGATCGTGTTGTCGAGTACCACGAGCAATTCGGCCAGACAGATGACGGCGAGCGCGAGAAACCGCTGCGAACGCCGGTCCAGCAGCACTGATGGAGCGACTATGGAGGTTGCCATAGCATTGGAGTGAACCAGATTACTGTCACCCTGCGTAACACCTTCTCGGTAGGATCACTGCCACATTGCGTCGCCGAAGTGGTCTGTGTCACAGCAAATCCGGCCGAATCGGACCGGGAGATACCCGTTTTGGCAGATGGGGGGAGGTGCAGGTACAGTGGTCAACGGTCATGCGGGATGTGCATACGTCCGGCGAAGACCACACCCATTCGTTCTACCGAAGACCGTTGGTCGTTGATGCCGAATTTCACGGTGTCGATCGAAGGTCCGGCGACATTGCCGGCGACCCACGCAGGGAGAGCTGAGGCCGAAGATATTTTGCGCCCCGGTACGCCTTGCGTCCGGGGCGTTCGTTTTGTCGCCGGCCCCTGATTCGGTAGTGCACCAACGAAACCGACATCAGAGAGGAGGCGAAGTATGGCGAAACCTGAAAAGGTCACCGCTGTCGCGGAGATCGCGGAGCAGTTCAAGAACTCCACGGCCACTGTTGTCACGGAATACCGTGGCCTGTCGGTCGGCAAGCTCACCGAGCTGCGTCGTGCGCTCGGCGCCGACGCCACGTACTCCGTCGCCAAGAACACCCTGGTCAAGATCGCTGCCGGCGAAGCCGGTGTGGCGGGTCTCGACGAGCTGTTCGTCGGCCCGACCGCTATCACCTTCATCCAGGGTGAGCCGGTCGATGCCGCCAAGGCGCTCAAGCAGTTCGCCAAGGACAACAAGTCCCTGGTCATCAAGGGCGGATACATGGACGGCCGCGCGCTGTCCGTGTCCGAGGTCGAGCGTATCGCTGACCTCGATTCGCGCGAGGTGCTGCTGGCCAAGCTGGCCGGTGCGTTCAAGGCCAAGCCTTCGCAGGCTGCCGCCCTGTTCGCCGCTCCCGCTTCGCAGGTCGCCCGGCTCGCCCAGGCGCTGCTCGAGAAGCGCACGAGTGCCGAAGGCGCTCCTGCTGCCGAAGAAGCACCCGCGGCTGACGCCGAATAAGACATCTATTACCCGCCTCGGGGTGCGTATGCGCTGCGAGGTACACCACGAAAGGAACCACCATGGCAAAGCTGAGCACCGAAGAACTGATCGGCGCCTTCAAGGAGCTGACCCTGCTCGAGCTCGCTGAGTTCGTCAAGGTCTTCGAAGAGACCTTCGACGTCACCGCCGCTGCCCCCGTCGCCGTCGCGGCCGCCGGTGGCGCTGCTCCGGCCGAGGCTGCCGAAGAGCAGGACGAGTTCGACGTCATCCTCGAGGGTGCCGGCGACAAGAAGATCCAGGTCATCAAGGTGGTCCGTGAGATCGTCTCGGGCCTGGGCCTGAAGGAAGCCAAGGACCTGGTCGAGGGCGCCCCGAAGCCGATCCTGGAGAAGGTCGCCAAGGATGCCGCCGAGGCCGCCAAGGCGAAGCTCGAAG
>NZ_JBHWZY010000724.1:0-3589 GCF_042727815.1 Nocardia sp. NPDC060220 | reverse complement strand
GTCTCGGGTGGAAGTCGATGTGCTCATCAGGTGTAGCTCCCTGCGTGGCTAGGTGTCCGGTGTGTGGTCGTCGATGGCTCCGGCACAGACGCCGTCAATGCTGTGTTCGGCGCCACGTGGTCCGACCCGTCGCCGACCAAACCGTGCCGGCGCAGGATCGCGTGCACTGTCGACACGGCCGGGACACGGGCCGATCCGGCTCGCAGCAGGTGCGTCCGGATTCTGCGTGCGCCCCACTGCGGACGGTCCAGCCGGACCCGCACCACGACGGCCTCGATGTCGGCCGACGTGCGGGCGGGGAAACTCTTCGGGCGGCGCGACCGCGGCGCCAACCCCGCCACGCCGTGTTCCCGGTAGCGCGCGAGATAGCTGTAGTAGCTCTTGCGCGAAATGTTGTATCGCCGGCACACCTCGGTCACCGTCAACCCGTTTCGGTCGGGTGCCTGCAGGATCTCCAGCCACGGCTCGGCCTCGAGACCGATCACCGCGCCGCGTTCGTTCGGCGGGCGGGTTCCGCCTCGGCGAACATGCTGGCGGGCAAGCGGATCGAGCCTGTCTCCGGGGGTTTGCATCATAGATATCTCCCGACGTGGAACAGAGCAATTGAACTTGCTGGTTCACTTTAATGTCCTCGAATACACCTCGCAACTCGGTATATAAAAATGAACCCGCCAGGCAACTTCGTCCGCGATTGCGCTATGGTTCATAGATGGCTGTAGCAACACCGCCGACCGGACAGTCGGCCTCGCGTGGACGGATCGACAAGCGGCAGGCGATCCTGGACGCGGCGTTCGTCGTCTTCGCTCGCCGCGGGTACGCGCAGGCGGGCGTGCAGGAGATCGCCGAGGTCGCCGGTGTCGCCAAACCGACCATCTACAACCACCTCAACGACAAGGAAACGCTGTTCCGGCACACGCTGGCCGCCGTGAGCGATGCGGTGCTGGCCGAGAATCTGGCGGTGGTCGAACGCTTGCGCAATCCTGGTGAGGATCTGCGCGCCACCCTGGAAGACGTGGCGTACCGACTGATCCGGTCCTGCTGTACCGAGCAGTCCCGGTCGCTGCGCTGGCTCACCTACGGTCAGGTCGCGCAGTTTGCCGACCTGATGGACGTCGTGGTGAGCCGGACCTCTGATCAGCTCGGCGACGCGCTCGCGGATCGGCTGGCGCGCTTGTCGCTGTCGGGCCACCTGCGCGCGAGCGATCCGGCGATCGCCGCCGAGCAGTTCCTCGTGCTGATCACCGGCCCGATGGAGGGCCGCACCCGCCTGGGCACCCGCAAGGTCTCCACCGCCGAGATGCACGCGGTCGCCACCGCTGCCGTCGACACCTTCCTGCGCGCCTATGGGACACCGGAGAACTCGTGAGCCACCAACCTTTTCGATTCGGCCTCGTCACCGTTTCCCCCGCCGACCCGAAGGCATGGACCTCGACCGCGCGATGGGCCGAGGACACCGGGATCTCGGCGTTGCTGCTGCCCGACCTGCCCGCACCGGTGCCCGCGCCACTGACCGCGCTCGCCTACGCCGCCGCGGCGACGACCACGCTCGGGGTCGGAACGTGGGTGCTGGCCAACGACTTCCGCAATCCGTTCGTTCTCGCCCGTGAAGCCGCCACCCTGGACCTGGTGTCGGGCGGCCGCTTCCAGCTCGGGCTCGGCGCCGGCCAAACCGCCATCGGCTACGGCGAACTCGGGATCGCGGCCGAGTCCGACCGGATTCGATTCGAGCGCCTCGCCGAGTCGGTGGGCATCGTCAACGCACTGTTTCGCGGTGAGCGGGTCGAGGTGACCGGCGCCCACTACGCGAACACCGGAACGACCCTGGTTCCCCCACCGCCGCGGAAGGTGCCGCTGCTGCTCGCCGCGGGCGGGCGTCGGGCGACCGAACTCGCCGCGGCCGAAGCCGACACCGTCGCGTTCAGCACCTTCTCCCGCGACCAACTCACCCGTCAGGTCGAGCGGCTCGAGAGTGCGGCGGGCCCACGGCTTTCCGACATCGAACGCGCGCTGCGCTTCAGCACCCCGACGAGCACCATCGGTCCGCCGATCCCCGATGATGCCCCGAACCTGCTCACCGGATCGCCCGCGCAGGCGGCCGACCAGCTGCGCCGTCTTCGCGACGAGTTCGGAATCTCCTACATCGTTCTCGACGACGACGCGGCGCGCGAGCTGGCGCCCGTGGTGAGCCTGCTGTCAGGTACCTGAGCTCCCGTCGACGAGGTCGGTGCCGGGGATGGCAGCCAGCAGCTCACGGGTGTATTCGTGGGCCGGATCGTCGAAAAGCTGCTCGGTGGTGCCGATCTCGACAATGCGGCCCTGTCGCATGACAGCGACCCGATGGGCGATCTGGCGCACCACCGCCAAATCGTGCGAGATGAACAGGTAGGCCACGCCGGTGTCGGCTTGCAGCTCGGCGAACAGGTCGAGGATCTGCGCCTGCACCGAGACGTCCAGCGCCGAGACCGGTTCGTCGCAGACCACCAGCTCCGGCGACAGGGCCAGCGCCCTGGCGATCGCGACCCGCTGACGCTGTCCGCCGGAGAGCTCCGCGGGCCTGCGTCCCAGCGTCGACGCGGGAAGCGCGACCCGGTCGAGCAGTTCGCGCGCCCGCGCCGCCCGCGAGGCGCGGTCACCGACGCCGAAGACCCGTAGCGGCTCGCTGATCACGTCCTGGATCGAGAACCGCGGATCCAGCGACTCGTACGGATTCTGATAGATCACCTGGGCGCGGCGCCGCAGCTCCCGCAACCGCGCGCCTTTGCTGGCCGTCACGTCGTCGCCGTCGAACACGACGCGCCCCGACGTCGGTGGGGCCAGGCGCAGAATCATTCTGGCCGTGGTGGACTTGCCCGACCCCGACTCCCCCACCAGGGCCAGGGTCTCCCCGCGGTGCAGCGAGAAGCTCACACCGTCGACGGCACGGACGATCTTCGCGCGGATCTTCGCGCGTGGCAGCGGGAACTCCTTCACCAGGTTCTCGACCGCGAGCAACGGTTCGGTGCCCGGCCGACATGGCCGGGCCCGGACACCGGCACGTCCGGGCACGCTGCGCAACAGCTGCTGGGTGTACGGGTCGCGCGGGTTGTCGAGTATCTCGCGGGTCGGCCCGCTCTCCACGATCCGGCCCCGCGACATCACCGCGATCCGCTGGGCCCGGTCGGCGGCGACGCCGAGGTCATGGGTCACCAGAAGCACTGCGGTGCCGAGGGTTTCGGTCAGGCTCGTGATGTGGTCGAGGATGCGTCGCTGCACGGTGACATCCAGCGCGCTGGTCGGTTCGTCGGCGATGATCAGCGCCGGGTTCGCGGCGATGGCGATCGCGATGAGCGCCCGCTGGCGCATGCCACCGGAGAGTTCGTGCGGATACTGCTGGGCACGGGTCTTCGCGTCGGGCATCCCGGCTCGCTCGAGCAGGGACACCGCGCCCGTCGCGCAGTTGTCCTGCCGGCTGCGTCGTGGATGGACTCGTGGACGAGCACGCGGGTGGCGGCGGTGCAGTCCTGGCCGGCGTTGAAGAAGCCGGCGACGGAGATGTCCTCGACGGCCTTCTCGATGTCGGTGTCCTCGAAGACGACGACCGGGGCCTTGC
>NZ_JBHWZY010000723.1:0-3593 GCF_042727815.1 Nocardia sp. NPDC060220 | reverse complement strand
GGGCGCCAGGGCGGTGCCGGGGTGACGAAGCGCGGCGCGTCCATCGGGGCGCTTTCGTCCTGGGCCAGCGGAACGAACTGCAGCGCGACGATTTCGGATAATGCCGCGGACGCGGCGGCTGGTGTAGTCGGCGAATCGACGCTCCCGCACCCGGTTACACCGGCCAGAACGGCCAAGACGGCGACAGGTGCCAGATGACGTTGCATGAACAGAATCCCCTCGTACGGAAGCGAACCGGACAGCTTGGCACGACGGAGCACACGGCTGGAAATACGTCGATCGCATGACCGCGGTCGGGCCGAGGCTCGCGGCAGTGCAACAGATCAGCAGGCAAGCCCGCCCCCAGCGCGGGCGCCGATCCACATGCCTGCACAGCCGATGTCAACTATGTTGGTACTCAACGCATTACGGCTCCATCAGCTGTGCGGAGCCGGCATCCGGAGGGGGATCGATGCCGAATATTCATCGCGAGCGGGTAGCACGGTGGGCGGAGCGCACACTCGCCGAACAGCGACAGTTGACACCGGGGCAGCGTCGGTTCCTGGCAGGGCTGCTCACTGTGCGTGGCTGGCATCTGCTCGTGGACAGCGGTTCGCCCGTGCCCGATCGGATCGCGGCGTACGCGCTGGGGCGCACGGGGGTATTCGCACTCGTGTTCACCGAAGCGCTGCCCAGCTCGGCCGAGGTCCTGAAGATCCGCGGCGAGGCCGAACGGACCTTCGCCAGGCTCGTTGTCGGCGGGGCCCAATTCGTACCGCATTCCGTCGATGTCGTGCTGCTCATGCCGCGCGGCGCGCGGGCTACCTCGGACGGCCGCTATCTCGTCGTCGACGAGGCGGGTTTCGTCGAGACGCTGGCCCGTCGTGAGAAGCGGATGCGCGCTGAACGGGTCAGCGAGCTCGCGGCGACCGCTGCGGAGAAGCTCCCCACGCATCGCTACCTCTGTGCCGACGATGCCCCCGAGGCCGAAACCATCGACGCCGGTAGCCTATTCGACCAGGACGACCTCCGCGAGGACGCGAGATCCTCCGCGCTTGCCAGACCGTTCAGCGACTGGATGACGTTCCTCGACCCCGATCAGGTGCCGCTCGTCCACGCCACCTTCACCGGCCCTGCCCGGTTCAGCGGTCCGGCGGGCACCGGAAAGTCGGTCGTCGCGTTGCAGCGCATGGCGCACTTCGCCAAGCGCAACCCTGGGAGACTGCTCTTCACGACATTCGTCAAGAGCCTGCCCGCCTACCATGAGCGAGGCTTCGCGCAGATCGCGCCACACGCCGCCGGGCGCGCCGAGTTCACCGGGCTGCATGCGTGGGCGATGGCGTTCCTGGACCGCCGTGATGTCGCATTCCGGTTGAACGACAAAGCCGTCGATGCCGCGTTCGCCAAGTCGTGGCAAGGTGCCCGCGGCGTGTTGGGGCGGGTCGAGGGCACCGACCACGGCTACTGGCAGGACGAGATCAATCGGGTCATCAAGGGCCGCGGGATCACCGATCTGGAGTCGTACAAGCGCGTGCAGCGGGTGGGTCGCGAGGGAATCAGCCTGCGGTCGACCCGCCGTCAATTCGTCTGGGAGCACTGGTATCAGCCCTACCAGGAAGTCCTGGACGCGCGGCATGCTCACGACTTCAACGATGTCATCTCCCTCGCCGTCGACGAACTTCGAGCCCGCCCGCTCGACAGCACCGAGGCGTACGCCATGGTCGTCGTCGACGAAGTGCAGGACTTCACACTTCGGCAACTGCAGCTGGTGCACCAGATAGCGGGCGGCGGCCCCGACGCACAGCTGCTGCTGGTCGGCGACGGACAGCAGCAGGTCTACGCCGGGGGTTGCACCCTGTCCGAGGCCGGGATCCCGCTCGCCGGTGGGCGTGGTCGCGTGCTGCGGAAAAACTACCGCAATCGTGAAGCGGTGCTGCGGTATTCACAACGTATCGAGGCGGGCAACACCGTCGATGATCTCGATGGCGGGGCCGGCGTCATCCTTCGTGACAGCGATCCCACGCTGCCGGACGGTCGGGCAGCCGACGTTCACATCCCCCGTCGCGACATCGACGGGCTACTCCCCCGCGCGCTCCGTGACGCACATCTGCCGCCGGGGGCCGAGATCGCCGTGATCGTCAACTGGCCGAGCGAGGTCACGCGATACCTGCGGGTGCTGCGCCGAGCGGACATCAAGGCTGTCTCGCTGGAGAACTACGACGGCTCGCAGGTCGAACCGGTCAAAGTCGGCACGGTACGCCGCGCGAAAGGGATGGACTTCGCCGCCGTCTTTCATATCACCGAGGAACCACCGACCGACCTGGACGCGCTGTCCGGCGGCGCCAGGGACCGAGCCGAGATGCTCGCCAGACAGCTACTCGTCGCCACCAGCCGCGCCCGCGACTATCTCTGGGTCGCCTACCTGTCGGACTGAACTGGGAGGATCAGAACTGTGTACGACAACCCGCGCGCGTGGCTCATCCGGTCTGGCCGCGACGGCCAGCGCGAACACCGCGCACTCGACGAGGGCCTGGCCATCATCGGCTGGGACGAAATGGGCGACCTCAGCCGCTATCGAACCTGGGAAGATCTCAAGGCAGCACTGCGCGAGAAGTATCCCCTCGCTACCCCCAATGTGGTCGGCAACTGGGCTGGGCAACTCTGGAAATCCGGCACCGAGATCGCGAACGACGACCTGGTTGTCATGCCACTGAAGCTGCAAACCGGCTATGTCGCGATCGGGCGGGTGGTCGGCCAGTACGAGTATCGCGAGGCCGAGCCCGAGGAATTCCGCCAGGTCAGGAAGGTCGACTGGCTGCGAACCGACATCGTGTGGGAGGCGTTGCGGCCCGACCTGCGCGCCAGTCTCGGCTCGTTGCTCACCGTCTGCGGAATCCACCGCAATCATGCGGCCGCTCGCATCGCCCATCTGGCCGAGTTCGGGACGGATCCCGGATTCGACAGTGACGAGGTGGCCACCGATTCGGTCCAGCTGCTCGCCGAGGCGAGTTCCCATGCTGCGGGCAATCCCCGTCAACTCACCATCCGCAGTCTGCTCGAGCACTGGCAGTTCGAGCGGCGTACCGCGGCGGCGATCGAGGTGATCAAATCCGCCCTCGCCGAGAACGGGCTCACCACCCGGCCGCCGTTCACCGAGGGTGCGCTCAGCGACATCGTCACCATCGTGCCACTCGATGCCGAGCCCGACACGGTCGCCGATCTCGCGGCGGACAGTGAAGTCCGGCAACGGGATTCCAGCGCGGTGGAGAACGTCTCCGACCCGGAACCGATGACCCGTCGGCTGGGGGATCTGCCCGCGACGCTGAAGTCGGTGCCCTCGCATGTGAACCTGACCGTCGCGAAGACGACGATGGTGCGTCATCAGTTCTCGCAACTCGCCGTCATCGATCAGGACGGGACCTATCACGGCGCGATCACCTGGGAATCGATCGGCCGAGCCCATATCTCCGGTGACCACCCGACCCTGGCCGAGGCGACCGTGCCCGCCGTCGTCGTCGACCACGACGCTCCGCTGCTCGACCAGATCGACGCCATCTACGACAACGGATTCATCTTCGTGCGCAGCCCTGACCGCGCGCGCGTGACAGGCATCC
>NZ_JBHWZY010000722.1:0-3593 GCF_042727815.1 Nocardia sp. NPDC060220 | reverse complement strand
GCCTCCTTGTCGCCGAAGGCGGCGTAGAGGCTGGGGGAGTTGATGCCCATGGCGGCGGTGAGGTCGCTCATCGAGGCGCCGTCGTAGCCGAGCTCCCAGAACACCTCCATCGCGCGACGCAGCGCGACCTCACGATCGAAGCCTCGGGGGCGCCCGCGCTCTGCCATGCGAAACCTTTCTGTGCCGATCGGTAAATATACCGCGCCCACGGCGGCGGACGGCCCGCCCACTTATTTCTGTGTCGATCGGTAAGAAACTCTTGACGAGGGTGCTGTGGATACGCTTCTCTATTTGTGTATCGACTACTACAAAATTGGAGCAAACCTGATGACGAGCAGCAACACCGTGGCCCTGGTGACCGGCGCGAGCCGCGGGATCGGCGCGGCCATCGCCCGCGCACTGGCCGCCGCCGGCACCGATGTGGCGTTCACCTATCAGCGCGACGAGGTCGCCGCGAAGGCGGTCGCCGCCGAGATCGAGGCGCTGGGCAGGCGGGCGCTGCCGATCAAGGCCGACAGCGGCGACGCCGCAGCGGTCGTCGCCGCCGTGGAACAGACCGCGCGCGAACTGGGCGGGCTCGATATCCTCGTGAACAACGCGGGCATCTTCCCGGCCAAGCCCTACGAGGAGTTCACCCTCGACGAGATCGACCGCGCGCTGAACATCCACGCCCGCGCCGCCTTCGTCGCGGGCCAGGCCGCTCTCCCGTACCTCGGTGACGGCGGCCGGATCATCTCCATCGGCTCCAACCTGTCCGAACGCGCGCTCTTCGGTGGACTGTCGCTCTACAACCTCAGCAAGTCGGCCCTCAACGGCTTCACCAAAGCCCTTGCGCGCGAGCTCGGTCCGCGCGGCATCACGGTCAACCTCGTCCAGCCCGGACCGACCGACACCGACATGAACCCCGCGGACAGCGGGCACGCCCCTACACAACGGGAGTTCAACGCGCTGGGCCGTTTCGGTGCCGCCGCCGACGTGGCCGACCTCGTCGCCTTCCTCGCGGGTCCGTCGGGCCGATCGATCACCGGAGCGATCCTCACCGTCGACGGCGGCACCAACGCCTGAGCGGCGGGCGCAGCCCGAACGGGCTCTGTGTATCTTCCGGACGCCGGCTTCGTCGAGCGGGATCGGCAGGACTCACGGATAACCCGTTGCGTTCCAGGAGGTCTCGTCGGCCGATCGCCTAGCGGACGATGTCGAAGAAGTCGGCCGGGTCGAGGGTGTGCAGGGGAGTCCAGCGTTGTTCCTGGGCGGACGCGTCGGATTCGGCGGTCGCGTCGAAGTAACCCTGCAATTCCAGTGCGAGGCGCGGATTCTCGTCGACCCCGCGCGCGATCGTGTACAGCGTCGCGAACACGTGCAGGCAGCGCGCGGTCCGCGCCGAGCAGGAACAATCGGCGCTGACCAGGGTCGGCGCGGGGGAGTGGCCCGCGTCGACCAATGCCCGGTGCATCTCGTCGGTGAGGACGGTCGGGTCGGTGATCGTCTGGCCGATCGCGCTCACCGCCGCCCGCGACAGCGGCGCCACCTCGACGTGCGCGATCGAGGCCTGACCGCCGCGATGCAGGTGCGCGCGCACCGTTCGCCCCTCGATCTCGACGCGCACGCCGTCGTTGCGCGCGATGCTGCGGGCGCGGGGCAGCAGTGGTTCCGGCCGGGTCTGGCGCAGCGGTTCGGCCAGGCGCACCCAATCCCGACCCCACTGGGTGTACCCGAATTCGTTGTCGGCCATCAGTTCTCTCGCTTCCGGCGCAGGATGTCGACGAGGGCGTCGTCGTCGAGGCGGGCCAGTTCGGCGATGCCCGCCGCATCGGACAGGTCCGTCAGCGCGGACTTGCGGGTGTGCATCGCGGCGATGTGCTCCTCCACCGTGGTGGCGCTGGTGAGGGTGGTAACGGTGACGGTGCGGGTCTGCCCGATCCGGTGCGCCCGGTCCGAGGCCTGCGCCTCCACCGCCGGATTCCACCAGCGATCGAAATGGATCACATCGGCCGCGCGGGTGAGGGTGAGGCCGGTGCCCGCCGCGCGCAGGCTCAGGATCAGTACCGGCGGCCCGTCCGGCGCCTGGAAGCGGGTGACGAGGTCGCCGCGCTGGGTCGCGTCGAGCCCACCGTGGAAGAACGGCGCGTCGATGCCGAACTGCTCGGCCAGGTGCCGCACCAGCAGGTCGCCGGTCTTGCGGTACTGGGTGAAGATCAGCGTGGGGTCACCGGTGTCGAGGTTGGTGGCCACGATGTCGGTGCACAGGTCGAGTTTGCCGGAACGGCCCGCGAGTTCGCCCAGGTCGCCGGAAACCAGTCCGGGGTGGTTGCACACTTGCTTGAGGTGGGTGAGCGCGGCCAGTACCCGTCCCTGTCGTTGCAGGCCGGAGCCGAAGCCCTCATCGAGGGCGTCGGCGAGCACCGCGTCGTACACCCGTTCCTGCTCGGCGGTGAGATCGCACAGTAGATCGCTGTGGATCTTCGCGGGCAGCGACGCCGCCACCTGAAGTTTCTTGCGTCCGAGGACAACCGGCTCGACGGCGTCCCTGAGTCGTGCCGCGGCCGTGGCCGACCCCTCCTCGATCGGCCGCACGAACCGGCGCCGGAACTGCGTGCGATGCGCGAACAGTCGCGGTACGGTGAGGTTGAGCAGTGCGAACAGTTCGTCGAGGTGGTTCTCCACCGGCGTTCCGGTCAGCGCGACCTTCGCGTCGGCGGTCAGCGCGCGCGCCGCCCGCGACACCTGGGTGCGCGGATTCTTCAGCGCTTGCGCCTCGTCGAACACCACGGTGGCCCACTGCTCACCGGTCAGTGCCGCCCCGTGCAGCCGCAGGGTCGGATACCCGGTCACGAGAACTGTCCCCGCGCCGGCGGGCACCGCGCCACCGCGCCACGACACCGCCTTCAACCCCGGTGCGAACCGTTCGATCTCGTGCACCCAGTTGCCCACCAGCGAGGTCGGGCACACCACCAACTGCGGACCGTCGGAGCGGCCCTGCAGGAACCCGATGGTCTGCACCGTCTTCCCGAGCCCCATCTCGTCGGCCAGCACGGCCCCGCCGAACGCCGACACGGTCTCGCGTAACCACCCCACCCCGCGGACCTGATACGGCCGCAGCGTGGCATCGAGAACTCCCGCCAGCTCCCCGTCGAGGGCCCGTGTCTCGCGCAAGACCCGCGCCGCCCGCTCGGCGGACACGATCGCGGAGCCGACCGCATCGGGGACGGCGTGCGCGGCGGCGGGCAAGGCGAAGGACCGCTCGTCGGTCATCGATGCGCGCCAGGCCAGCGCGGACGGGGCGAGGTCGCCGAGGGTGACGTCGACCAGCTCGGCGGGGGTGACCACCGCGGTCGCCACCTCGACGGTTTCGATCGCCCCGCGCTCGCCGACCGGCAGCGCGAGGGTGAGTTGTTCCGGATCGCCGACCCCCGTCGGCGCGGGGCCGGTGTCGTGCCCGGTCCACGTCCACAGGGCGAACAGGTGACGGTCGGGAAGGTAGGTGGCCTGAATGGCGGGCAGAACGTTCTCCTCTGATCGGGCAGCACGAACAACCGAACAACGTACACTGTACTGAGTTTGTTCCCGAACGCTCGACACAATCTCCGGAGAGG
>NZ_JBHWZY010000721.1:0-3595 GCF_042727815.1 Nocardia sp. NPDC060220 | reverse complement strand
GTGTGCGGTTGTCGGCGCCCGAGGCCCTGGAATCGATGCTTGCGGGATTATTGCGATAGTGGGAAAGAGTGGTGGAACGGGTCGCCTTTCGTGCCGACTCTCTTGGTCATAGTCCCAGTTTGTCGGAGGTATTGTCGCGCCATGCCGGTGGACCGAAGGTCGGTTTGCTGAAGGTGTGCTGTGTGTATCCTTTGCGCGTCCTGGTCGACAGAGGCGAGCGGGTGGCCGTTCGCCTCATGAGGGTCGGAGGTTTGTGCACACATGGTTTGGCATCGCTCGGTTCCGCGTCCGGCGGCACTCACGCCCGGCGCCGCGACGTCGCATTTCCGTCCCGAGCTGCTCGATGCATCGAGCCCGGAAGGGCTGCGTGATCTCGAAGCGCTGACAGCGTCGGGTTCGGTCAGTGCGGTGCACGACACGATCGAAGATCAGCTCGACGAACTGATCCGCTGCGAGGACCCTGCGGTCGCGCAGTCGACCGACTCACTGGTGGCGTCCCGTCGTCGGATCTGTGACGGGACTCCGTTGTGGCAGTGGGGGACGTGGGTGTTCTATCCGTGGAACGGCAGGTTGGTACATGTGCTGCCGCGCAAGGTTTTCCAGCGGGTGCGGACAGATCGGAATCGCAACAAGATCGACCGAGTGCAGCAGCGAGTCCTGCGCGAGCGCCGAATCGGTGTGATCGGGCTGTCGGTGGGCAACAGCGCGGCTGTGACGCTGGCGATGGAAGGGGTCGGCGGATCGTTCCGATTGGCCGACTTCGACACCGTCGGGCTGTCGAATCTGAACCGGCTGCGGGCCGGGGTGGGCGATCTCGGGGTCTCCAAGGCCGTGCTGGCGGCGCGTCAGATGTTCGAGATCGACCCCTATCTCGATATCGAGGTGTTCACGGACGGGTTGACCGAGGAATCGATCGGGCCGTTCTTCGACGGAGTGGAGGGCACCCGTCCGCTGGATCTGCTGGTGGAGGAATGCGACACGGTATGGGCGAAAGTCGCTGCCCGTGAGTACGCGCGGCGCCGAGAGATCCCGGTACTGATGGACACCAACGATCGCGGCTTGCTGGATGTGGAGCGTTTCGATCGCGAACCCCATCGCCCGCTGTTCCACGGCCGCATCGGTGGGTCGACCTCATCCGATGTCGCAGGGATGAACCGGGGCGAGCTGCTGGCTCTTCTGCTGGCAGTGGTCGACGAGCCGCGGCTGAGTCCGGCGATGCGCGACGCTGTCGGTGAGATCGGCCGAAGCCTGTGCAGCTGGCCGCAGCTCGCCTCCGGGGTGATGCTCGGCGGCGCCTTGGTGGCGGACACGGCTCGCCGGATCCTGCTCGGCGAGCTGATCCCGTCGGGGCGAACCTATATCGACCTCGACGAGCTGATCCCCGCGGTAGGCCCACAGATCGCTCCGGCATTCGTGCGGGTGATGGAGGAAGTCCGTTGACGATCGATCTGCGCAATGTGGAACTGGTCGGTCCGCGGCTGCGGTTGCGTGATCTCCGTGCCGGTGATCTGGGCGTTTATCAGCGGATCTTCACCGACCCGCACCTGACCCGATATATGGGCACCGACAGCATGGGCGTGCGGGCGGCCGCGACGTCGTTCGACGCCGCCCTGCGTTCCCGAGGCGAGACTCCGCGGCGCAAGTACACATTGGCGATCACGGCGCCGGGTGAGGACACCATGGTCGGCACCATCGGCCTGCTGGTGGAGGATTTCGGCAGCAACGCGATGATCGGCGGTCTGGTCGTGGTTCCGGAGGGGGCGCTGCGCGCGGGCGGTATCGAGGCGGGGCGGCTGTTGGCGGCATTCGCCTTCGGGCCGCTCGGGATTCACCGAGTATGGGCCGGGCACCGCCACGATCATCCGGTGATGGACACGGTGATGTCGGGAGTGGGCTTGACGCCGGAGGCGCGGCTGCGCCAGCTGTACCGAACCCAGGGTCGGTGGCGCGACGTGTGCATCTATGCGGCTATACGGCCGGAATGGGCTGCGACGGCGACACCTGCCGAACGTCGAATCCTGGCGTTACGGCCTACCACGGCAAGGGAACACGCCACTGTGGGCCGGTGAAGTCGGTGCGGCAACCCTGCCGAATCGGGCTCCGGGCGCGCCACGGCGCGATAGCATCGCCGACTACAGGCCCCCGAATTGCCACCACCCGAATACGCGCAGCGGCCGGCGATGGGAGGGACACCACCGCCGACGAGAATCCGAAGTAGAGATCACAAATGGCAGTGCTGATCGACTCCGACTACTTCACGCCGGCGGACCGGCGGGAGGCGGTCACCGCAATCCTGCAGGAAGCCGATATCGGGGCCACCCTGCAGATGTGGGATTCGCCGGCCGAAGTGGTCAGCCGTCACCAGGCCTGGATGCTGGGTCCGATCGCGCTCACTCGCTCGGAGGTATCCGGTCATCAGGTCTGCCGAACCAGTCGGCATGAGCGAACCACGCCCAGCGACACCCTGACGGTGACCGTGCAGAACGGACAGGTTCGCAGGCACGAACAGTTCGGTGCGCAAACGCTGATCGAGCCCGGCGCCTGCGAAGTGATCGACCTGGCCACGACGTTCGCCTCCGGCTGGCACGGTCTCGGCGGAACGCTGTGCCTGCAGCTGTCCAGGGAGCGCCTCGGCATTTCCGCGGAAACGGTCGTCGCGGCGCACGGGCGACTGGCGGCGTCGCCGCTGTACCCGATGGTCACGGCGCAGATCCAGCATCTGGTCGGGATCGCCGACCAGCTCGAAGCGGATCCGGCCGCTGCTTCCGTGGGTGAGTCGTGTCTGGAAATGGTTCGGGCGCTACTGATCTCGGCGGCCGGCCGGGGGCCGGGTGACGGCGCCGCCATCCCGGAGCAGCTGCTGATCGAGCAGATCCTCGGGTATGTGCGGACCCACCTGTCGGATTCGGACTTGAAGATCCCCGATATCGCCGCCGGCAACAACATCTCTGTGCGCCACCTGTACAAAGTCTGCGCACAGTCGGGTATCAGCCTCGAGCAGTGGATCATCGAACAACGCCTGGTCCGGGGCCGCGACATGCTGATCGACAGAGGCTATGCGCACCGGTCCATCACGTCTGTGGCCGGCGCCGTGGGTTTCCGCGACGCCGCCCACTTCGCCCGGCGATTCCGCGAGGCATTCGGGATGACGCCCCGTGACTGGCGCCGCAGCGCCACCGATGTGGGCAACCCACCGAAGTAGCCGGAGTTCCGCGCCCGGATGCACGCACGTTTGTGCGTGCACAGTTAGTTGCCGTGCAGTCACAGCCTCCTTCGCAGGCCGATTCGCCGATACCTTTCGAATGTGGCTGCGCGAGACCGTATCAGGAGTACGAGGGTTCGCCGACGGGCACCCGCGCCGATGCGGTCCGCGCTGAGGGCATCGAGAGAAAGGGGAGACCATGTCCACGATCGGCAAAGCGATTCGGGCGGCAAGGATGGCCTCCGGGTTCACCCAGGCGGAGTTGGCCGACTGGATCGGAATCGCGGACGGAAACCAGATCAGCCGGTGGGAGCGCGATGTGGTGACACCCAGTGCCGACAATGTCGGCGAGTTGTCGAGAGTTCTGGGGGTGCGTCTCGACAACTCGGTCGG
>NZ_JBHWZY010000720.1:0-3595 GCF_042727815.1 Nocardia sp. NPDC060220 | reverse complement strand
GGTCTTCGAGGATGTCGACCATCCGGGATTCCTGCCCGAATCCCTTCACCACCCGGACTCCGGTCACCGTCTGTTCGACGTGTTCGGCGAGGTCGGCCGCGCGCTGCTGGGCCGACCAGGTCGCCGCGTAGAGCCGGGGCCGCGTCCGCAACACGATCAATGCCATCGCGGGCGCGACCAGCAGCGCGGCCAGCGCCAGCGGCGGACTCAGCCACACCATCACCACCGCCGACAGCACGAACTGCAATACGGCCAGTCCCGACCACGGCACCATCGCCAGCAGTCCCTGTACCAGTTGCAGATCGGTGATGGAGCGCGACACCACCTGTCCGGTGCGGATCGCGTCCTGACCCGCGCCGTCGAGCCGCTGGAGGGCGGCGAGCAGCGAAATCCGCAGGCTGTGTTGCGCTTCCAGCGACAGTTTGCCCGCCCAGAGCCTGCGCGCGAACGTGACGACGAACCGGGTCACGGCCAGCCCGGCGAGCACAGCGGCGGCGCTGCCGATCACCGCGGTGTCGCCCACCTGCGCGGCGTCGACCGCGCGTTTGGTGGCCAGCGGTGCGGCGATCGCGACGGCCGCACCCGCCAGCACCGAGACCACGATGCCCGCCAGCAGCCGCGGATGTTCCAGGCACAGCCGCCAGAGCCTGCGGATCCAGCCCGACGAACCCGCGGTCGCGGGCACTACAGGTCTCGGTTGCGCAGGTCCCACCACCCCGCGGCGCCGACCGCTGCGGTCCACAGCAGCAGTACCACCAGGGCCGCCGGTGTCGGCGCGAAGACCTCGGCCTCGTCGAACGAGCCCGCGCTCACTCCTGCCACCGTGGCCGAGACGGGCAGCAGCGCGGCGAATCCGCCCGCGCCGAAACCCTTGGCCACCACCCAGATCAGCGGTTCGAGGGCGAACGCCCAGCCGAGCACCAGCCACACCGCGCCGCTGAAGGTGCGCAGCAGCAGCCCGATTCCGGCGCCGAGCACCGCCCAGCACATGGCGACCAGCAGACCGGCGGCGAGCACCTCGATCAGCTGCCAGCCGAGTGCGAATTTTCCGCGCGCCGCGACGAGCAGCACCAGGAAGCTCACCAGCTCGGCGGCCAGCGCGACAGCGAAGGCGAACGCGGCGGTGGCGAGGTATTTCACGATGACCAACCGGTCGCGATCGGGCGCGAACAGCACGCTCAGCGCCATGGTCTTGTGTCGGTACTCACCTCCGGTGGCGGCGATGCCGAGCAGTGCGGCGACCACGAAGACCGCGATCATCCCGAGGTAGAGCCCGACCGTGGCGGCGCCGGTCGCGGGCTGACCCTTCGGATCGGCAGGCCCGGACATGATCGCGGTGATCAGCGTCCCGACCAGTGCCAGCGCGATCGGCGCGGCCAGCAGTAGCCGGGTCTGCCGCAGCGCGACGATCTTGCGCGCCTCGGTATCGATACCGGGAACGAGATCGGCGGGCAGCACGGAGGTGGTCATCGGGGCATCCCATACGAGGTCGGCGCCGGGGCGTACGCGGCGGGATTCGGCGTGGGCACGGTGTGCCGGTGACGGCGGGGTTTGGTGAGCGAGGCGAGCACCCGGTCGGGGTGGATGGGGTCGGCCACGATGCTGCCGATCCGGACCTGCGCGAGGTCCGCGACGGCACGGATGGTGGCCTCGTCCGCCTCGGCGACGGCCAGCCGGCCGTCGGGGCGCATCACCGCGTCGGTGAAGCCCCGTCCCGCCAGCGCGGTCGCCAGTGCGATGGACGGGGACGCGGCGACGACGAGCCGGTCGGGATGGCCGCGGCGCAGCTTGGCCGGTGCGCCCTGCCAGACGACAGTGCCTTCGCTGAGCACCACGAGTTGATCGGCGCTCGCCACCACATCGGCCAGTGCGTCCGAACTCACCAGCACGGTGCCGCCGCGGTTCACCTGGCGGCGCAGCAGCTCGTGCAGCCAGCCGCGTTCGATGCCGTTCGCACCCGCGAACAGATCGTCGAGCACCAGCAGCGGGGGATCGGCCAGCAACGCCATGGCCAGGGCCAGACGCGTCTGCTGACCCGGATGCAGCTGCGCCACCACGGTTTCGGCGACGGCGGTGAGCCCGGTCTCGTCGAGCACCGCCGCGACCCGGCGACGGGACGCGCCCGCGACCGGCGCGTAGCACCGCAGCTGCTCGCGCACGGTGCGTGCCGGATGCAGCCCACGGGGGCTCAGTACCGCCCCGACCGCGGCGGGACCGTGGCCGGGGCCCTCGATATCGCCGGTGGTCGGCTGCTGGAGTCCCAGCACCATCCGCAGCACCGTCGACTTGCCTGCTCCCGCGGGACCGACGAGCGCGGTGACCGACCCCGCCGGGACGGTGAAGTCGACCTCGTGGACCGCGCTCACCGGACCGAACTGTTTGCCGACGCCACGCACCAGCACAGCGTCACCGCCGCGGCTCCTGCTCACTTCTTGTTCACCTTGCCGGTGCCGATCGCGGGCAGCGGATCGGCATCGATCACGTTGTGCAGCGGAGTGGGCCACATCGCCGGCGCGGGGCCGAAAGCCTTGTGCGCGTTCTCGATGGTGACCTTGCCCAGCGCCCGGTTGCCCGCGCCACCGATGGCGGCGCCGATGCCGGCGGGCAGCACTTTGCCCGCCATCAGCGCGGCGCGCTTGGTGATGAAGCGCTTCATGAACTGTTGCAGCAGTTTGCTGTTGATCCCGCCGAGGCCGGGAACCTTGCCTGCCAGCGCGCCCGCCCAGTTCTTCGACTGGGTGCTCAGCCCCTTCTGCACGATCGCCATTCCGGCGTCACCGAGCACGACCGCGAGCACCAGCGCGCGCCGGGCTTCCTTGTTCTCGGGCTCGATGCCGTGCACCGCGGCCTGGGCCAGGGTGAACAGCGCCGACGCCTCCATGAAGAACACGGTCTCGGCGCTCACGGCCCCGAGCGCGGCGATCGTGCCGACCCCGGGCACCGCCGCGGTGGCGCCGACCGCGGCGCCACTGCCGGTGACGGCGAGCAGATACTGCTTTTCGAGCCGTGTCACGATCTGGGCCGGACTCTCCCCGGGATGACGCTCACGCAGGAACTCGACATAGCGGCGTACGGCCGGCGCCTGCAGCTTCGATCCGGTGTCGAGCACATCGACCACGGCTTTTTCGATCGCGTTCTTGAACACGGCGTCGTCCTCCTCTTCGCCCCAACGAGTCGAACTGTAGGGCACTTGCGCGCCCCAGAGCTCATCATGCCAACGACCACCGACAGCCCGCGGTTCCGTGACGTGCGCGACCGATTCCGGTCGGCCGGTCCGACTGACGCTGTCGGCCGCAGGCCCGGGTTCTACGCTGACCCGATGAGTGAAAACCAGCCAACCCGACTCATCCGCGATTTCACCGAAGCCGGCGCCGAGTTCGCGACGATCACCCTCGACCACCCGCCGCTGAACCTGTTCGATCGCACACTCATCGCGTCGCTGATCGCCGATATCGCCGCGGTGCGCCGGCTGCCGCCGCGGGCATTGCTGATCAGGGCCGAGGGAAAGGTCGTCTCGGGCGGAGTCGACGTGAACATCTTCGACGGCCGAACCGTCGAGGAGGGCGCGCAGCTGTGGCGTGAGCTGTTCGAGCAG
>NZ_JBHWZY010000719.1:0-3600 GCF_042727815.1 Nocardia sp. NPDC060220 | reverse complement strand
ACGGCCGCGAACCGCCGCTGCGCGGCGGACCCTCCTCGAGGTCGGGTCGTGCGGGCCGGGAAGGTGCCTACCCGCGAGTAGGGGAGGGTTCAGGTCCGGACTATTCTCCCCTGCATGCCGTATTTGGAGCGCTCTGGTGATGTTTTCGTCCTGTACCTCGGCAACGAGGGTGAGACAGACAACGAGAACCGTTTCTCGCCGGACTGGATCGATGCCTTCCACGCCGCACTCGACGAGGTCGAGGCGTCCGAAGGTGCGGCCGCGCTGGTCACCGTCGCGACCGGTAAGTACTACAGCAACGGCCTCGACACCGATTACGTCTTCGGCAACCTGGACAAGATCCACGGCTACCTCGACCGGGTGCACTCGCTCTACACCCGCCTGCTGACCTTCCCGATGCCCACGATCGCCGCGGTCAACGGCCACGCGTTCGGCGCGGGCGCCATGCTGGCCACGTCCCACGATTTCCGCGTGATGCGCGGTGACCGCGGCTTCTGGTCGCTGCCCGAGGTGCATCTGGGCATGCCGTTCACGATCGGCATGAACGGCTTGCTGAAGGGTCGCCTGAGCAACCAGGTGTGCGTCCAGGCGATGACCACCGGGCACCGTTTCGGTGCCGACGAGGCCATCGCCGCCGGCATCGCCGATGCCAAGGCCGACGCCGACGAGGTGCTGCCCGCCGCGATCGCCCGCGCCGCCGCGCTCACCAGCCTGCGCAAGCCGATCACCCCGATAATCAAGACCGCGCTGCACGCCGAGACGCTCGCCGCGCTGGCCACGCCGGTCACCCCGGAGAACCTTCCCTTCGGCAACTGACCTCGCTCGCCGGTGCGCCGCTGTCGGGCACTGATGCAAGACTGGGGGTATGGCACCCTCGCGCACCGGCGAACTCACAGCCACCGCCTCCGACGCCGCGATTGTCGCTGCCTCGGACGAGCTGATCGGGCTCTCGCACGCGATTCACGCCGAACCGGAGCTGGCCTTCGCCGAAACGCGTAGCGTCGCGAAGGTCCTCGCGCCGCTGGTCGAGCGCGGATTCGCCGTCACGACGGGCGTCGCCGGGCTGTCGACGGCGTTTCGCGCGGTGTACGGCAGCGGCCCGCTCACCGTCGGCATCTGCGCCGAATACGACGCGCTGCCCGAGATCGGGCACGCCTGCGGGCACAACATCATCGCCGCGTCCGCTGTCGGCGCGGCCATCGGGCTGGCCGCCGTGGCCGACGCGCTCGGCCTGACCGTGGTGGTGCTCGGTACGCCCGCGGAGGAGAGCGGCGGCGGCAAGGTGCTCATGCTGGAAGCGGGCGCCTTCGACGACATCGCGATGGCGATGATGGTTCATCCTGGGCCTGCCGACATCGTCGGCGCGCGCTCACTGGCATTGGCCGACCTCGCCATCGTCTTCCACGGCCGCGAGGCGCATGCCAGCGCCGCGCCCGAACTGGGCCGCAACGCCGGCGACGCGGTAACCCTGACCCAGGTTGCTGTCGGCTTGCTACGTCAGCATTTGCGACCCGGCCAGCAGCTGCACGGTATAGTGTCCGACGGTGGCGTAGCCCCCAACATCGTGCCCGGACGCGCGGAGTTGCTGTACTACCTCCGCGCGGCGGATTCCGGCTCCCTCGACGACCTGATGCGGCGAGCGAAGGCGTGTTTCGAAGCGGGCGCCCTGGCGACCGGCTGCACCCACGACATACGGACGCTCGCGCCCACCTATACCGAGCTCACCCCCGATCCGGTTCTTTCCGCTGCCTACCGCGCGCAGATCACCGGACTGGGACGGGTGCCGATCGCGCCCGAGTTCGAGGTGTTGCGGCCGCTCGGGAGCACCGACATGGGCAACGTCACCAACGTCGTCCCCGGTATCCACCCGGTGATCGGCATCGACGCGGGCGGTGCGGCAACCCACCAGCCCGCGTTCGCCGCCGCCGCGGTGAACGCCTCGGCGGACCGGGCGGTGCTCGACGGCGCGCTGGCGCTGGCGCGTACCGCTGTCGCTATCGCGGGCGATGAAGTACACAGGGACAGGTTGTTGCAACGGCTGATCGAACGACAGGAGGACATTCGGTGACCATTTCCGGCCATCCGGGCACCGCACGCGCAGGCTCCGACGCGCTATCGATGGGTGTGGGTACCCACTCGATGGCGCGTGAGACCGCAGCGTGTCCGACCACGCCGGACACCGAACCAACTCTGATGTCGGGAACCGAGATCGTTGACGCATGGCTGGCCGAGCACACCGGCGACCTGGTGCAATGGCGCAGACATATCCACGCCAACCCCGAGTTGTCGCGGGCGGAGTTCACCACCACCGAGTTCGTGTCGGGCTGGCTCACCAAGGCCGGGCTGACCTGGGAGGTGCTGCCGGGCGGCACCGGGTTGATCTGCGACTTCGGCCCCACCGATCGGCCGCGGATCGCCTTGCGCGCCGACATGGACGCGCTGCCGATGCAGGAGTTCACCGGTCTGACCTTCGCCTCGACGGTGCCCGGCGTGTCGCATGCCTGCGGGCACGACGCGCACACCACGGTGCTGCTCGGTGCCGGTCTCGCGCTGGCCGAGGCACAGGACAAGCTGCCGGTCGGGGTGCGGTTGGTGTTCCAGCCCGCCGAGGAAGTGATGCCCGGTGGTGCGCTCGATGTGGTCGCGGCCGGTGGGATGACCGGGGTCGACCGGATCTTCGCGCTGCACTGCGATCCGCGTCTGGAGGTCGGCAAGGTCGGGGTACGAACCGGGGCCATCACGTCGGCGGCCGACACGGTCGAGTTGGTGCTCGATTCGCCCGGTGGGCATACCTCGCGCCCGCATCTGACCAGCGACCTGGTCTACGCGATCGGCACCGTCATCACGGGGTTGCCCGGATTGCTGAGCCGCCGCGTCGATCCTCGAACCAGCACGATCATGGTCTGGGGTGCGGTGAGCGCGGGCAAGGCGCCCAACGCGATTCCGCAGACGGGCATGCTCACGGGCACCGTGCGTACCGGTGATCACGCCACCTGGCTGCTGCTGGAACCGCTGGTCCGCGAGATCGTCGACGGGTTGCTCGCGCCGACGGGCGTGCGCTACCAGCTCAACTACAAGCGTGGTGTGCCGCCGGTGGTCAACGATCCGACGTCGGCGCTGATGTTCGAGAACGCGATCCTGGGGATGGGCGAGGACGCGTTGGCCGACACCCCGCAGTCGGGCGGCGGCGAGGACTTCTCCTGGTACCTGGAGGAAGTGCCCGGCGCGATGGCCAGGCTGGGTGTCTGGTCCGGCGTCGGCGAACAGCTGGACCTGCACCAGCCGACCTTCGACATCGACGAGCGCGCTTTGGCCGTGGGTGTTCGGACGTTGACGAACATCGTCCTGCAGGCATAGCAGTACGGGCTGACCCAGTTGACTCACGACCGCCGGCCGCCGACACGACGTCAGCGGCCGGCGGGTCCGGCTTTACTATTCGGGGCGGCGGAACAGCTCAGGCGCCGGGCCCGACGTTCTTGCTGTTGCGGGTGCGCAGGGCGTGGACGTAGTCCTCTGGGGCGCCTGCCTTTTCGGCCGCGTCGGCGATGACGCCGATGTAGCGGGCCGAGGGGAGGCCGCCTTCGTAGGCGTCCAGGACGT
>NZ_JBHWZY010000718.1:0-3600 GCF_042727815.1 Nocardia sp. NPDC060220 | reverse complement strand
GTATCGCACGTGCGACTCCTATCGGGTCGAGCTCGTGTTTTTCCGCGCATGTGATGCTTGCTTCCTCTAACCTCACGCATCACACTAGTTAACATACGTCACACATCTCAACCTCAACTCGAGACTTATGTGATTGCTCGAATGTAGCCCTCGGATCCCGCTAGGCGACGACGACATGCCGACGCGAGCTCCGCCGGTCGAACCGCGAAACCGTGGGAGCGCAGTATGAGAGCGGACACCAAGATCACCCGCAGTACCGGCCGTGGCACCCGTCGCAGGGCTGTGCCGATGATCCGGACCGTGCCGCTGCCGGTGCTGGTCAGCGGAACTGTGCTGGCGATGGCCGGGGCGATCGGGCTGTGGCAGATCCTGCCGGGGCAGATCACGCCTACCGCCGGCGCCGGACACGGTCGCGGCATGAGTCAGGTCGGGGCTTTCGACAACGCGCGGGCGGGCTGGACAGCCGAGGAGATTCTCGGGCACTACTACCCCGGGGCTGATCTCGGGCAAATCGGCCCCACAACGATCGGTGTCCGGCTCCAGGCGCAGGACGACGCCACCCTCGACACCTTCGCCGCTGCCGGTGCGCAGGTCGCCGGTCGCACGATCGGACCCGGCGACGCGGCCCATCTCACCCCGCTGCCCGACGGCGGGGCGAGCGTGGTGGTGACCGCGGGCTGCGACGGCGAAGTTCTGTGGCAGGCCGCGACCGACGATCCGTTCGTCTACCCGGTCGGCGCCGGTGCGGGCAGACCCGCCGACGAACATCTGACCCTCTGCGGCGGCACCGCCTACCGCGGCGCGCTCGGGGTGGCGCTCGAGGGCGAGTCCTTCCGCACCGTCAACCAGGTGGACCTCGACGACTATCTAGCCGGCGTACTACCCGCGGAAATGCAGGCCAACTGGGCAGACCAGGGCGCCTTCGAAGCCTTGCGCGCACAGGCGATCGCGGCCCGCTCCTACGCGCTCGCCGAGAGTCGCTACGCCTACGCGCAGACCTGCGACACCACCGACTGCCAGGTGTATCCCGGTACGGTGAAAGAGGATTCGCGCAGTACCGAGGCCGTCGCCGCCACCACGGGCACGGTGTTGCTGCGTGACGGGCAGATCCTGCGCTCGGAATACTCGGCGGCGCCGGATGGCGGCAGGCCCGCCGACATCCAGACCTTCGAGGTCGGACCGGCACCCAGCGAACTCGTCGAATCCGCGCCCGCCCCCGCCCCCGTGGTTCCCGCGACACCCGCACAGCCGGATCTGACCATCGAGGCGCTGGCGGGTGAGTCGGTGATCGACACCGAGTACCGGCGGATCGGCGGTGCGGGCAGTTCGGTGGGCGAGCCGATCGGTCCGGAAATGCTGCTGCCGCAACGGGCGGGCACGTATCGGCTGTACACGAACGGTGTGATCGTCGCGACGAAGACGCTCGGCGCACAGGTCGTCGACTTCTCCACGCTGCTCCAGCTCGTCCCGGACGCGGGTGACCAGTTGCCCGCGACGGCCTCGGGCCGGCCCACCCTGAAGATGCCGGAAGGCAATGTCCCCCAAGCTGTTGCACCGGGCAATCCCCAGGGAGTGCAGTTCCCTACGGATGCCGAGGTCAGGGGCGAGCCGGTACACGGTCCGGTGAATCCCGCTGCGCCCGGCGCACACGATGGGGCACTGAACGGCCCGGCCGCCGTACCCGGCGCGCACAATGGGGTTCCGCACGGCCCAGCCGGCGTGCACGACGGGGAGTAGACGGACCGAACGTACGGGGTCGGGTCAATCGAGCGTTGTGTCGTCCAGCGCGACGGCCAGGGTGCGCAACAGGTCGGCGAGCTGCTCGCGGTCCGTGGCGCCGAGGGCGGAGAGCAGGCGCTGCTCGTTGGCCACATGCAGCGGCAGCAGCCGGTCGACGAGCTCGCGGCCCTCTGCGGTGAGCTGCACGAAGACCGAGCGCCGATCGTCGGGGGAGGGGACGCGCCGGACCAGGTTCTTCGCGGCCAGGCGGTCGATGCGGTTGGTGATGGCCCCCGAGGTGACCATGGCGGCGCGGTTGAGCGCTCCGGCGGTGAGGCCGGTCTCGCCGCCGGAGCGGCGCAGCGTGGCCAGCACGTCGAACTCCCAGAATTCCAGGCCGTGACCTGCGAAGAAGCGTTTCAGATCCTGTTCGAGGACGCGCGAGAGCCGGGTGATCCGGCCGACGATCGCCATCGGTGACACGTCGACATCCGGGCGTTCGATGTTCCAGTGCTCGGTGATCAGGTCGACCGCGTCGCGCATCTGTTTTTCCTCTCGGTTGAAACTCTTAACGTTCATCTACTTGACGCAGAGATACCTAGGCGGGTAGATATTTCAACGTTGAGATTATCAATCAGGAGTGAACATGACGACCGCAACCCGCCCTACCGGCTACGTGGGCACCCTCGCGCTCACGGCTCTCACCCCGATCGTGTGGGGCTCCACCTACGCGGTGACCACGGAATTCCTGCCCCCGGACCGGCCGCTGTTCACGGCGCTCATGCGCGCGCTCCCCGCCGGATTGATCTTGCTCGCGCTCACCAGGGTCCTGCCGCACGGCAAGTGGCTGGGTCGGGCCGCGGTGCTCGGCGTGCTCAATATCGGCGCGTTCTTCCCGCTGCTCTTCCTGGCCGCGTACCGGCTGCCCGGTGGTGTCGCCGGGGTGCTCGGCGCGGTGGCGCCGATGTTCGCGCTCGGATTCGCGGCGGTGCTGCTGGCCGAAGCGCCGACGCGGCGCAAGGTGATCGCGGGTGTCGTCGGGGTGTTCGGTGTCTCGCTGGTCGTGCTCCGCGGCAGCGCTGAGCTCGATCTCCTCGGTGTGGTCGCCGGTCTCGCCGGTGCGGCCTCGATGGGCGCGGGAACCGTGCTCACCAAGAAGTGGGGACGTCCCGACGGTGTCGGCCCGCTGGCGATGACCGGGTGGCAGCTCACCGCGGGCGGGCTGTTCATCGTGCCGCTCGCCCTGCTGATCGAAGGCGCGCCGCCCGCGCTCGACGGAGAGGCCGTCGGCGGCTACCTGTACCTCGGCATCATCGGCACCGCGCTGGCCTACTGGCTGTGGGTCCGCGGAATCTCGCGGGTGCCTGCGACTTCGGTGTCCTTCCTCGGTCTGCTCAGTCCGGTGTCGGCCGCGGTGATCGGCTGGATCGCGCTGGGTCAGGCGCTGACCGCGCTGCAGATCGTCGGTCTCGGTGTCGCGCTCGCGGCTACCGTCTTCGGGCAGATGCCGTCCAAGTCTGTCGGCGTCCCCGTTGGAGAGGTTGCGGGAGAACAGGATTCGCCTGCGGATGCGGTGCCGGATCCGGCCGGGCGGCGCGGCGATGCCGCGTCGGCCGTGAATTCGGTTGCACCGAAGCTGATTCCAGCGCCGGTTCGGGTCTGACCGCTGATCAGGTCAGCCGCGCATCGCCTGCATCAACTGGTCCTCGGTGAGGGCCGGAACCGGCAGGGGGTGCGCGGCTTTCGCGCGTAGGCCGTCGAAGATGAGGGCGAGATTGCGTCGCCAGAGGTCGGGGGCGACGGTGCTGGTGGCGGCGAGAACGCTGATGTGGGACCAGGTGATGAAGGCGATGTCCTCGAGGGTCCAGTCCGGGCGAAGGG
>NZ_JBHWZY010000717.1:0-3602 GCF_042727815.1 Nocardia sp. NPDC060220 | reverse complement strand
GCACAGGACACCCTCGCCGACGCCGAGATCCTGTTCGACGGCATGCCGCTGGACAAGATCAGCACCAGCTTCACGATCAACGGCACCGCCGCGATCCTGCTGGCGCTCTACGTTGCGGCGGCCGAGAAGAAGGGCGTGCCGCGCGAGAAGCTCACCGGCACGATCCAGAACGACATTCTCAAGGAATACGCCTCGCGCGGCACCTGGATCTGGCCGCCGGAACCGTCGCTGCGGCTGATCGCCGACACCATCGAATTCTGTGCGGCCGAAGTGCCGAGATTCAACGCGATCTCGGTGGCGGGCGCGCACTTTCGCGATGCCGGCGCCAACGCGGTGCAGGAGATGGCGTTCACTCTCGCCGACGGTGTCACTTACTGCGACACCGTGATCGAACGCGGCCGGATGACGATCGACCAGTTCGCGCCGCAGATCTCGTTCTTCTTCTATACCCACGGTGACTTCTTCGAGGAGATCGCCAAATACCGTGCGGGACGACGACGCTGGGCGACGATCGTGCGCGAGCGCTACGGGGCCACCACCGACAAGGCCTCGATGTTCCGCTTCGGCTGTGTCGCGGGCGGCGCTTCGCTGTACGCGCCACAGGCGCAGAACAACCTGGTGCGAGTGGCCTACGAGTCGATGGCCTCGGTGCTGGGCGGAGTGCAGTCGATGTTCACCGCGGCCTGGGACGAGCCGTTCGCGTTGCCGAGCGAGGAGTCCGCCACGCTCGCGCTGCGGACCCAGCAGATCCTGGCCTACGAAACCGGAGTCACCCGGGTCGCCGACCCGCTCGGTGGTTCCTACTTCGTCGAGGCGCTCACCGACGCGACCGAGGCTCGCATCATCGAGATCATGGACGACCTCGAGCGCCACGGCGGCATGGTCCGTTCGATCGAGGACGGCTACCTGCAGGGTCTGATCGCCGATGAGGCCTACCAGCTGCACAAGGACGTCGAGGCGGGCACCAAACCGGTCGTCGGGGTGAACCGGTTCGTCTCCGACGAGCCCGCGCCCGAGATCGCGACCTACGAACTCGACGCCGAGGGCCGCGACCTGCAACTGAAGCGTCTCGCCAGGGTGAAAGCCGAACGCGATTCCGTGGCGGTCCGGTCCAGCCTCACTGCCTTGTCCACCGCCGCCGAAGGAAACGAGAACCTGATGCACTACCTGATCGAGTGCGCGAACGCGTACTGCACGGTGGGGGAGATGACCGCCGCGCTCAAGGGCGTGTGGGGCGAGTTCCAGCAGCCGGTGGTGTTCTGATGAGCTCCCGTGTGCTCGTCGCCAAACCCGGTCTCGACGGCCATGATCGCGGGGCCAAGATCGTCGCCCGCGCGCTGCGCGACGCCGGTTTCGAAGTGATCTTCACCGGCATCCGCCAGCGCATCGAGGACATCGTGTCGATCGCGCTGCAGGAGGATGTCGCCGTCGTGGGGCTGAGCATTCTCTCGGGTGCCCACGTCTCGCTGACCACGCGCACCGTCGAGGCGTTGCGCGCGGCGGGCGCGGGCGATATCGCCGTGATCGTCGGCGGCACCATTCCCCAGTCCGATGTCGCGCGGCTGCTCGAAGTCGGCGCGGCGGCGGTGTTCCCGACGGGCACCTCGCTCGACACCCTCGTCACCGAGATCCGGGCGCTCACCAATACCCCGTCCCCGACCTGAGCGTCGGGTCGGTCGCAGCGGCGCTGACCACCGTGGTCGCGCGAAAAGTAGTGGAAGACGGAGGAATTCGTGCGTATCGGAGTGATGATCGGGCCCGAGAAGGGTGATGCGGCCCGCAAACTGTCCCGGATGCTCGACGACATCGCGTGGGCCGAGTCGGCGGGCCTGGACACCGCGTGGATACCCCAGATCCCGACCGATTTCGACGCGCTGATCACCATCGCGCTGATGGGACAGGTGACCACCCGGATCGAGTTGGGCACCGCCGTGGTGCCGCTGCAGGCCCAGCACCCCGTCGCCCTGGCCCGGCAGGCGCTGTCGGCGCAGGCCGCGGCGGGCGGACGGCTGGCGCTGGGTATCGGTCCCTCGCACCACTGGATCGTGGCGGACATGCTCGGGCTGCCCTACGAGAAACCGGCGGCCTACACCGCGGACTATCTCGAGGTGCTGAACGCGGGATTGCGCGGGCCCGGCACGGTGGACGTCGAGAACTCGACCTTCACGGTGCACAATCCGCTCGACCTCGGGCCGGTGGCCCCGGTGCCGGTGCTGGTCGCCGCGCTCGGTCCGGTGATGCTGCGCATCGCCGGCGAACAGGCCGACGGGACCATTCTCTGGATGGCCGACGAGCGCGCGGTGGGAGCCCATGTCGTGCCGCGGATCACCAAGGCGGCGGCCGAAGCGGGCCGTCCCGCGCCGCGGGTGGTCGCCGGTCTGCCGGTCTGCCTGTGCCGTCCCTCCGAGGTCGCCGAAGCCAAGGCCAGAGCGAACCGCATTCTCGGCGAAGCCGAGGTCTCGCCGAACTACCAGCGGTTGCTCGAAACCGGCGACGCCCGCGACATCGGCGACATCTGCGTCGCCGGTGACGAGAGCGCCATCGCCGAGGGGCTGCGCCGATACGGCGACGCCGGGGCCACCGATCTGTCGGTGCGCCTGCTGCCCATCGGCGACACCCGCGACGAGCTGGTCGCCTCCAAACGGCGCACCAGGGAGATGATCGCCGCTCTGGCAAAGGACTTACGGTGATCGGGGCGCGAGGCGAGAGCTTCCAGCTCTCGCGTGCTCGCGGCGCGCGGGGCGGGTCAGCGACCGGACCGCTGGCAGGCATCCGGATTCTCGAGGTCGGCACCATGCTGGCGGGGCCGTACGCCACCATGATGCTCGCCGATCTCGGCGCCGAGGTCACCAAGGTGGAACCGGCGGGCGGCGACATCTCACGGCAGGTGAGCGACAGTTACTTCGCCAGCCTCAACCGGGGCAAGCGCAGCATCAGCATCGCCCTGAACACCGCGCGCGGCCAGGACCAGCTCGGGGAGCTGGCCGCGAACGCGCATGCGCTGCTGGTGAATCTGAAGCCGTCGGCGATCCACCGGCTCGGCCTGACCTACGAAGCGCTACGCCGGTGGAACGAGCGCATCGTCTGCGTGGCGATCACCGGATTCGGTTTGGACGCCGGCGACGACCCGGCCTTCGACTACGTCATCCAGGCGGCCACCGGCATCGCGGCGCTCACCGGCGATCCCGCGGGCCCGCCGACGCTGCCCGGCTACTCCTCGGCCGACAACTCCACCGGATTGACCGCGGCGCTGGGTCTGCTCGCGCAGATCGTGTCCGGGCAGGGCGGCCAGGTGGAGGTGTCGTTGCGCGATGTCATGCTCTCGCAGCTGAACTACCACGCCTCGGCTTACCTCAACGACGGCACGACCCCGCAGCGCCGCCCGTTCGGAGCGCACACGTATTACGTTCCCGCGCAGATGTTTCCGACCGCCGAGGGGTATCTGGCGTTGTTCATCACCCACGACGGATTCTGGCGGCGCTTCGCCGGGGAAGCGGCGGTGGCGGGGTTCGAGACGATGGTCGAGCGGGCGAGCCGACGTGAGGAGGTGCTCGCGGCGGTCACCACCGCGCTCGCGGCCGACACCGCGGTGGGCTGGGAAT
>NZ_JBHWZY010000716.1:0-3602 GCF_042727815.1 Nocardia sp. NPDC060220 | reverse complement strand
GATGCCGCCGCTGGCCTTCACCCCGAGTCGTCCGCCGACGGTCTCGGCCATCAACCGCACCGCGTGCACGCTCGCACCGCCCGCGGGATGGAAACCGGTGGAGGTCTTCACGAAATCGGCGCCCGCCTGTTCGGCCGCCCGGCACGCACCGACGATCGCCGCATCGGTGAGCGCCGCCGATTCGATGATCACCTTGAGCACGGCCCGATCCCTGGTCGCCTCGCGCACGGTGATGATGTCGGCGAGCACGGCGTTGAAATCACCGGCCAGCGCGGCGCCCACGTCGATCACCATGTCCACCTCGGCAGCGCCCTGATCCACGGCCAGCCGCGCCTCGGCACCCTTCACCAGCGAATGGTGTTTGCCGGACGGGAAACCCGCCACGGTGGCCACCACCAGCCCCGGCGCACGCACCGGCAGCATCGAGGGCGACAGGCAGATCGCGTACACCCCCAGCTTGCGCGCCTCGACGACCAGCGAGTCGACCTCGGCCGGAGTGGCTTCCGGCGCGAGCAGGGTGTGGTCGATCATGTCGGCCACGGCGGCCCGGGTCAGCGGCGCGGAAGTCATTTCCCGAGCATCGCACACGCGCGGCCGAGTCCGGAACATCGGGCACGGCACATCATTGCGCTCCCGTACCCAAATCCTGGAGACTTAAGCCTGTGCTGATCCGTCGCGAGACCCCAGCGGACGCCCCGGCGATCGCCGCGATCCACCGCGCCGCTTTCGCCCCGCACTACGCGGGCGATCCGGCCGTCACCGAACCACCCGAACCCGCCCTCGTCGAGACGCTACGGACCGACGAGTCGTGGATGCCCACGCTGTCGCTGGTCGCCCTCGAATACGACACCGTCGTGGGGCACATCTGTCTCACCAGAGCCGGAATCGGCCCGTTCCCGGTGCTCGCGCTGGGTCCGCTCGGCGTCGATCCGGAGCATCAGAAGTCCGGCGTCGGCTCGGCATGGGTCCACGCCGCCCTCGGCGCCGCCGACGCCCTCGACGAATCGGTTGTCGGCCTGGTCGGCGATCCCGACTACTACGCCCGCTTCGGCTTCGTCCCCGGCGCGCGTCTGGGCGTCGTGCCCGACGAAGCCGAATGGGCGCCGTATTTCCAGGTCCGCCCGCTCACGGCCTACGATTCCGCCGTGACCGGCGAATTCCGTTATCCGGCACCGTTTTACGATCTGTAGGTCACTCGAAGACGACCGTGCGCCGACCGTGCACGAGCACCCGGCCCTCCAGGTGCCAGCGCAGTCCACGCGCGAGCACGACCCGCTCGATGTCGCGTCCCTGTCTGACCATGTCGCGCGCGTCGTCGGCGTGATCGACGCGGATCACGTCCTGCTCGATGATGGGACCCGCGTCCAGCTCGGCGGTGACGTAGTGGCAGGTCGCCCCGATCAGCTTCACCCCGCGCGCGTACGCCTGGTGATAGGGCCGCGCGCCGACGAACGAGGGCAGGAAGCTGTGGTGGATATTGAGCGCGCGCCCGGCCCAGTGCTCGCACAGCTCGGCGGGTAGCACCTGCATGAAACGGGCGAGCACCACGGCATGCGGATCGTGGGAGTCGACGAGGTCGCGCACCTGCTCGAAGGCCGGACCGCGCTCGGCCGGGTCCTTCGGGAACGGCACGTGGTGGAACTTCACCCCGTGGGCCTCGGTCATGCCCGCGAGGTCGGGGTGGTTGCCGATCACGGCCTCGATGGTCGCGGGCAGCTCACCGGCCTGTGCGCGGCCGAGCAGGTCGTGCAGGCAGTGCCCGTCCTTGCTGACCAGCAGCACCGCGCGCCGCGGCGCACCGGAATCGTGCAGCTGCCAGTCGGTCTCGGGACCGAACTCGGCGGCCACCTCGGCGAAGCGCACCCGCAGCTCGTCGATGGAGAACGGCACCGTCGAGGCCTTCACCGCCTGGCGGGTGAAGAACCAGCCGATGTCACCGTCGGAGTGATACCCGGCCTCCACGATCGAGCCGCCGAATTCGGCGATGAACGAGGAGATCCGGGCGATGACGCCCGGCCGGTCCGGGCACCCGAGGGTCAGCACGAACCGACGGTCGTCCGAGGTCACAGCGGTAGAGCTCATCCGCCGATTCTCGCAGGCGGTCAGGCCAGGGCGCGCACGGGCTCGCTGACGGCGGCCAGCACTCGGGCCACCTCGGCATTGAACAGGTCGTAGCGTTCGACGTTGCCGAGGTGTCCGGTCGGCAGCACCTTGAACCCGGCGAGCGTGCCTGCTTCCTGGAGCAGCGCGGCCAGGCGCTCGGCGTGGATCGCGGGGGTCATGTCGTCACGATCGCCCGCGAGCACGGTGGTCGGGACCGAGAAGTTCTTCGCGTCATCGCCGAGGTGCAGCTCGGTGAGCAGGAAGCCGTAGCGCGAACGCGTCATCATCGGGCAGCCACGCACCACCGAGAGCGCGTAATTCAGCTTCTCGCGCGAGGTATCGAGGGTCATCACCTGCCGGGCGAAGATCCAGCGCACCGGCTTGATCGGCGGGAACACCACCGGGGTGCCGAGGATGAGCTTGCCGAGCCAGTCCGGTGTCGGCATCGAACGGCCGCCGAGCATCCGCAGCGGGATGTTCAGGCCGGGAACCATGGTCGACACCTCGACGAGTGAGTGCGCGCCGGTGTTGGTGAGGATCACCGCGGCGGCCTGTTCGGCGACCCGCTCGGGGTACCGGCCCGCCCAGGCGATGAGCGTCATGCCGCCCATGCTGTGCCCGGCCAGTACCGCGCGCTGACCCGGCAGCAGTACCGCGTCGAGTACGTCGCACAGGTCGTCGGCGAGCAGATCGGTGCTGGGGCGGGCGTAGCCGTTGGTGCTCTCGCCGTGGCCGCGCTGGTCGTAGGCGACCACGCGGTACTCGCCGGCGAAGGCGTTGATCTGGGCGTTCCAGTATTCGATCGAACACGTCCAGCCGTGGGCGAACACGATGACGGGCGCGTCGACCGGGCCGTAGGCGTGGACCCGCAGGCGGGCGCCGTCGGCGGTGACCACGGGGATCACGTCGTGCGGTATCCGCGGCGGATCGAAGGCCGCGATCCCGTGCGTCCGTGTCCGCAGGTCCGCCCGGTGGGCCGCGAGGGTGGTCTCGACCACGGTGGACACCCGGTCGACCAGGTTCACCAGAGCCGTCGGCAACTTTGCGCGCATCGGCACACTCCTTTGTGTTACTGCCAGATACAGTAACACCGCGTACCACTCACCCGCGAGCCCTTCGAGCCGGGAATTACCAGCGCGGTCCGCGCTGCACCTCGTCCACCTTCGGGCGCACATCGGCCAGGTACACCCCGGTCGCGATGATCGCGATGAACGACAGCATCCCCAGCCCGCCGATGCCGATCAGCAGAAACACCAGCGCACCACCGAGAATGGCCAGCCAGATCGGCTTGGTCATCTTGTCGACGGCAGTGAAAGCATCCGAACGCTGGCGCACAGCGTGAATGAGCGCGAACACCGTCGCGCCGAAGGCGCCGATCCACAGGATCAGCAGAATCAGCGAGGTCATCCCATTCACCATGTTCACACCCCCATCATACGAACAGCGGCCCCGCACACACCTGGTGTACGGGGCCGCTGTCAGCGGTGCTGCGCGAAGGC
>NZ_JBHWZY010000715.1:0-3602 GCF_042727815.1 Nocardia sp. NPDC060220 | reverse complement strand
GGCCGTCGGCTGCGCGCTCGCGGTGCTCCTCACGCGGGTACGGGCCGTGCCCCGGCTGGCGCAGGCGATGCTGGACCGCCATCCGAACCTGCGTGCCGCGTTCTGGGACACCGACGTGCCCAAACCGGTGCAGATCATCCCCTCACGCGCGGAATTGCCGTGGGCCGAACGACACGCGCTCACCACGGAATTCGAGGCGATCGCCGAATCCGAGCGCCGCGTCCCGTTCGTGCTGAGCCGTGGTCCCGCGCTGCGTGTGCTGCTGCTCGACGTCACCGACGCGCCCCAGCCGCGCAAGCGGATGATCCTCACCGCGCACCACATCCTGATGGACGGCTGGGCGGTCGCGGTGTTCTTCACCGAGCTGCTCGCCGTCTATCGAGCGGGTGGCACCCTCGACGGTCTGCCCGCGCCCCGTCCCTACCGTGACTACATCGGCTGGCTCGGCGCGCAGGACCACGACGCCGCGGCCCGCCGCTGGGCCGAGTACCTCCAGCAGGTCAGCGCACCCCTGGTGCTGGCCGACGGCACCGGCGATCGTGGCTCCGCAGTCCCGGAGACCACGCGACTCCGGTTGTCCGCCGAAGAAACCGAGCAATTGCAGCAGTGGGCGCGCACCAACGGGATGACGCTGAACACCGCAGTCCAGTTCGCCTGGACGCTGCTGCTCGGCCGCATCACCGACCGCCGAGACGTGGTCTACGGCACCACCATCTCCGGCCGCCCCGAGAAACTCGCGGGCGTCGAAGGCATGGTCGGGCTGTTCATCAACACCGTCCCGGTCGTGCACCGCCTCGACTCCGCCGAGCCGGTCGTCGCGCAATGCGCACGCCTGCAACGCGATTCGGCGACCATGCGCGACATCGGGTATCTCAGCCTGTCGACCCTGCAACGCGCGGCCGGTCACGGTGCCCTGTTCGACACCCTGTTCGTCTTCGAGAACGCCCCCATCGACGACGCCATCCAGACGGTCACCGCCCCCGACGGCGCCCGGTTCCGGCCGATCGAGATGGAAAGCCTCGCGCACTACCCGCTCACGGTCGTCTCCCACCTGAGCGACGGCGAACTCCTCGTCCTCGTCGAAGCGATTCCCGCGCTCCTCGGACACCTCGACCCCGCCGACCTCGGCGCCCGGATGCTGACCGTCCTGCGCACCCTGCCGACCCTCGACGCCACCGCGACCACCGATGCGATCGACCTGCTCACCGAGGCCGAGCACGCCGAACTCCGCAGTGCCGCAACGAATACGACTCCGGCGCCGACCGCCACCCCGTGGGAACTGTTCGAGCAGCAGACCACCGCTACCCCGGACGCGATCGCCCTCACCACCACCGCGGGCGAGGTGTTCACCTACCGGGCGCTGCACGACGAAGCCTGCCGGTTGGCCGGGGAGTTCGCCGCGCACGGCGTCGCCCCGGAAACCGTTGTCGCCCTGATGCTCCCGCGTAGCCCGCGCTCGATCATCACCATCCTGGCGACGTTCGCCGCGGGCGCTGCTTACGTCCCGGTCGACATCACGCTCCCGGCCGCCCGGATCGCCTCGATTCTGCGCCAGTCGAATCCGGTTCTCGCCGTCGTCCTCGACGGAGATCGGACGCTGCTCGACGGCGTCACCGAGACCACAGCCGATCACCGATCGGTGCCCGTGTTGGCGCTCGACGATCCTGCCGTCATCGCACGGGTCGCGGCCCGGCCCGCACAGGCCCCTGCGGTGAATCGCGAACTCGACCACAGCGCCTACATCATCTTCACCTCCGGCTCGACCGGCGAACCCAAAGGGGTCGTCGGCACGAACGCCGCCCTGGCGGGTTACTTCGCCGATCACCTCGCGCGCTTCTACCGTCCGGCCATGGACAAGCTCGGCCGCCCCCTGCGGATCGCGCACGCCTGGTCGCTCGGCTTCGATGCCTCCTGGCAGCCGATGGTCGGGTTCCTCGCCGGGCAGGCGCTGCACCTGTTCGACGCCGAGGAGATGCGCGACGCGCACCGCATCGTCGCCGGCATGGCCGAATTCGACATCGACATGATCGACACCACCCCGTCGATGCTCGCCCAGCTGGCGGCAGCGGGCCTGCTCGATCGTGACCTGCCGGTGCTGGCCCTCGGCGGCGAGGCGATCGACACCGCCCTGTGGGCGCGGTTGCGCGCGCTCCCCGCGACGGCTGTGTACAACTGCTACGGGCCCACCGAGACGACGGTCGAAGCGGTGGTCGCGCCCGTGGCCACCTCGGAGATCCCCACGATCGGCACCGCCAACGGCGGCATGGTCGGCTACGTGCTCGACTCCCGGCTGCGGCCGGTCCCGCAGGGCATCGTCGGCGAGCTCTACCTGTCGGGCGTGCAGCTGGCCCGCGGCTACCTCGGCAAGCCCGCCATCACCGCGGACCGTTTCGTCGCCGACCCGACGCGCCCCGGTGCGCGCATGTACCGCACCGGCGACCTCGTGCGCCGGCTCCCGGGTGGCCGCTTCGGTTACCTCGGCCGCGCCGACGCCCAGGTGAAGGTGCGTGGCTATCGCATCGAGGTCGGTGAGATCGAGACCGCGCTGCGGCGTTCGGCCGATATCGACACCGCCGCGGTCACTGTGGTGCGCCGTGCCGGGGGCGCGTCGCTGGTCGGCTTCGTCGTCGGCAAGGCCGGGCGGGCCGTGATCGTCAGCCGGGTGCGTGCCGATCTCGCGCAACGCCTGCCCGCGTACATGATTCCCGCGCGAATCGTCGTGCTGGACCAGCTGCCGGTGAACGTCAACGGCAAGCTCGACGGTCCCGCGCTGAACGAGCTCGCCGAGCAGTCGCTGTCGGTCGCCGACAGTAACGCGGCCGCCGAGACGCCCACCGAGATCGCGCTCAGCGAGCTGTTCGCCGAACTCTTCGACGGCCGCGCGCCCGGCATCGACGCCGACTTCTACGAACTCGGCGTCGACAGCATCGTCGCGATCTCGCTGGTCAACAAGGCCCGCCGCCGTGGACTCGCCCTCAATCCGCGCATGGTGCTGGCCTGCCCGACCATTCGCGAACTCGCCGCCGCCGTCGATGACGCACCGGCCGCCGCCGCGCAGTCCGGTGCCGACGCCTACGGTGTGGTCCCGCCGCTGCCGGTGGTCTCCTGGATGTACGAATACGGCAACTACCGCCGCTTCACCCAGGCCGCGCTGCTGCGTCTGCCTGCCGGAATCGACCGTGCGGCACTGGAATCCACCCTCCAGGCGCTGCTCGACGCGCACGACACCCTGCGCGCGGTGCTCACCGATACACCGGACGGCCCGCGCATGGTCACGCGCGCGCCCGGCGTGGTGAACGCGGGCGAGCTCGTCATCGAAGCACCGCGAGGGCTCAGCGGCACCGAACTCGACACGGCCATCACGAAATACGCGCGAATCGCGAACGACGCGATCGACCCACGGGCCGGGGAAATGGTTCGGGCCGTGTGGTTCGCGGGAACCGAGTCTGCTGTCGAAGACGTGCCGGGCTCCGGCGCCGGTGCCGACATCCTGCTGCTCGCCGTGCACCACCTCGCGGTCGACGTCGTGTCCTGGCACATCATGCTCGATGCCCTCGCTGCCGCCTGGCAGCAGATCCAAGCAGGCGTGACGCCGAAGATGC
>NZ_JBHWZY010000714.1:0-3618 GCF_042727815.1 Nocardia sp. NPDC060220 | reverse complement strand
GACGCGCGGCGCGACGACGAGAATTCGTCGGCGTGTCGCCCGTGCGGGCGTGTCCACCGGAGCGCGTGCGCGGCTCGTGCGCCGGACGTTCACGGCGCGGCGCGCCGCCACGGCCCGCTTCGGCGGCCGGAGCGCCACCGGTGCGCGGACGACGAGTACGCCCGCCCCCGTTCGCCGAGCGGGTCGGCTGCGCGGGGGCGACCGGCGCGGCCAGTGCGATCCCACTGGGCTTGCGAGCGCCGGTGATCTCCACCAGGTTCCGGTCGCCGGGGCGCACGTCGACACCGTCGGTGCGCACGCCCGCCTTGCGGGTCATCGCGGCGACGTCCTTGCGCTCCTCGTCGGTGACGAGGGTGACCACGACACCGTCCTCCCCGGCGCGCGCGGTGCGCCCGGCACGGTGCAGGTAGGCCTTGTGCTCGGCGGGCGGGTCGAAGTGCACGACCAGCGAGACACCGTCGATGTGGATACCGCGCGCGGCGACGTCGGTGGTGACCAGCACCGGCACCGACCCGTCGGCGAAGGCCGCCAGGGTGCGCACACGGTTGTTCTGTGCCTTGCCACCGTGCAGCGAGCCCGCGTCGACGCCGGCGCCGCGCAGCTGCTTGGCCAGGCGGTCGGCGCCGTGCTTGGTACGCACGAACATGATGGTCAGGCCCTCACGCGCGGCGATCTCGGTGGCCACGGTGCGCTTGATGTTCTTGTCGCGCACGTAGAGCAGGTGGTGGGTCATGGTGCTCACCGAGGCCTCGGCGGGCGCGGTCGAGTGGGTCACCGGGTTGTGCATGTAGCGCTTGACCAGCTTGTCCACATCACCGTCGAGGGTGGCCGAGAACAGCAGGCGCTGACCCTGTTTCGGGGTGCGGTCGAGCAGGCGGGTGACCTGGGGCAAAAAGCCCATGTCGGCCATGTGGTCGGCCTCGTCGAGCGCGGTGATCGTCACGTCCGACAGGTCGGCGGCGCGCTGCTTGATCAGGTCGTCGAGGCGACCGGGGGTCGCGATGAGCAGGTCGACACCGCGGGCGAGGCGGTCGGCCTGACGCTTGATCGGTGCGCCACCGACGACGGAGGCCACGCGCAGGCCCAGCGAGCGGGCGGCGTCTTCCAGGGCCTTCTCGATCTGAGTGGCCAGTTCGCGAGTCGGTACCAGTACCAGGCCGCGCGGGCGACCGGGCTTGGACTGCGAGCCCTCGGCCAGGCGGGTCAGCATCGGCAGGCCGAAGGCGAGGGTCTTGCCCGAGCCGGTCGGGCCGCGACCGAGCACGTCACGCCCGGACAGGGCGTCGCCGATCGTGGCGGCCTGGATGGGGAAGGGCTTGTCGATGCCCGCGTTGCGCAGGGTCTGCACCAGTTCGACGGGCAGGCCGAGTTCGGCGAAGGTCGGTTCGTTGGGCACGGCAGAGTTGGTCAAGGTGGCCTTTCGTTGGGCTGCGAATCGCGCCGAACGATGATCGGCGCCGATTACCCGAATACGCGCCTCGGCGTGAGCGGGGTGCGGCCCAGCAGGAAGGACCGGTCTCCCAGGATAGGCGTGTTCGGGCTCGGTTGGGTAAACAGGCTGGTCAGCGAAGTGGTTGTGGCAAGGTCTGTGCCGCTGCGCAGCAGGGAGCGGTGGTGCGGTCGGCGCCTAGGCCGCACGGGGGGAGAACCAGCGGCGGATCGCCAGGTCAGCCGCGGAAGAGCCGGTTGAGCTCCTGCAGCCACGGCACCGCGACGGCCAGTGTCGGCACGACCAGAATCGCGGCCGAGCCGAGGTAGGCGGCGGTGGCGACTCTCACGTCTCCAGTGGTGCTCGCGAGCCGCTGGATGCGGATCAGGGTGCTCGGTCCGCCCGCGGCGAGCGCGCCCTGCGGTGCGGTGGACTTGGCGCAGGCGATCAGGGCGCGGGCCAGCGGCTTGGGCCCGGTGACCTTCACCGCGGAGTCGTCGGCGAGTAGTTCGATGAGCAGTTTCACCTGGCCGAGCGCGGCCTTGCTGCGGACAACCCGGGGAAAAGCCTCGTGCACGGCGGTGAACGCCTCGAGCACCAGATCGTGGCGTGCGCGCAGGTGTGAGCGTTCGTGGCTCACGATGGCGGTGACCTCGGAGTCGTCGAGGCTGGTCAGCGTGCCTTCGCTGATCACCACCCGCTGGCGAAGGCCCGGCAGGCAGTAGGCGATGGGTTCGGTGGCGGCCAGCACGCGGATGTCGGCGGCGCGGCGCACCGGACCGCTCTGATCGAGCAGGTCGACCAGCATGCGATGACGGGAGCGGCGGCGCCGGGTGTGCACGCCGACGCGCACGATCGAGAACATCAGCCGGGCGCCGACCATCAGGGTCAGGGCGAAGACCAGCACATACAGCGTCCACAGCGGCAGACCGAGCGCGTCGATCTCCTGGGTGGGCGAGGTGGTGGGCCGACCGTCAGGGCCGGGCACGAGCAGCAGGCTGGCGATGGCCAGCCCCGATCCGAAGGCGCTGAGCACGGCGGCCAGCGCGATCGCCTGCCACAACACCAGCGCCGCGCGTGGGCTGCGGTGCACCCAGGTAGCGCGACTGAGCAGCGCTGGTACCGGCCCTGCGAGAAGCAAGGCGAGACCAGCAAAGACTGCCGCGGTTGCGTTCATCGACTCTGCTCACTGCGTTGTGGGGCCAGGGGCGCTCACTCCATTGTGAGAGCCGCCAGGGAGTCTAGCCGCTGTTTTCGTCGGATTCGAGCTTGGCGAGTGCCTCGCGCAGCGCATCCGCTTCGTCTTTGCCCACTTGCTCCACGAAGTGCACCAGCGCCGCGGCGCGACTACCTGCGGCGTCGGCCTGTTGCAAGGCGTCGACCATCAGGCTCGCGACCAGTTCGTCGCGGCTGTGAACCGGTGCGTATCGATGCGCGCGATCGTCGCGTCGCTGAACCACCAGGTCCTTCTTCGCCAGTCGTTGGAGCACCGTCATCACCGTGGTGTACGCGAGCTCGCGCCGCGCGGCCAGCGCTTCGTGGACCTGCCGCACCGTCAGTGGCTCATCGGCCGACCACAACTGGTCCATGACCGCTTTTTCGAGTTCGCCGAGACCTGCCATCCCACCGATTTTACGGCCTCAACGACAAACATGCGTACTACAGATTGTCGTAACGGGGTGTTTGCTGTGTGTCATTCGTCATACCCGACCGCGCCGTGCACGTGCCGGGTGCCGATCGGGACGATCATCGGCCGCCCCGAGACCGGATCTGTCAGGACGGTGGCCTCGAGCCCGAAGACCTCGGCGAGCAGTTCGGCAGTGACGATGTCGGCCGGTTTGCCTCGCGCCACGATCGCGCCCGCGCGCATCACCACGAGCTCGTCGCTGTAGCGGATGGCGAGGTTGAGATCGTGCAGCACCATCACCACCGTGCGCCCGAACTCGGCGTGCAGGCGGTCGACGAGGTCGAGGACTTCCAGCGAGTGCGCGAGATCGAGGTAGGTGGTCGGCTCGTCGAGGAGCAGGATGTCGGTGCCCTGGGCCAGCGCCATGGAGATCCAGGCGCGCTGGCGCTGGCCGCCGGAGAGTTCGTCGAGGGTCCGGTCGGCCAGGTCGGCGATACCGGTCTGGGCCAGCGCGGCCGCGACCTCGGTCTCGTCGTCGGCCGACCACTGCCGCAACCAGGAC
>NZ_JBHWZY010000713.1:0-3630 GCF_042727815.1 Nocardia sp. NPDC060220 | reverse complement strand
GACCAGGCCGATTCCATACCGCGTCCCAGACATGCTCGGTGACGAAGCGCTGAAGATCTGCCGATTCGCTGCCGGAGGTGCGGGCCAGCGCCTGGGCAACGTACTCCTCGCCCATGACTTCTTCGCGGGTGCGCAGGCCGTTGGTATAGGCCGAAGGCTGCCGGGGTTCGGGATCAGTCATTTATTACCTGTTCGTCGAGGGGTATCGGAGGCGTCATGGGCGGTCGCTCATTCGGCCGGATCGGACTGCAACGCGCGGATCGCCCGGATGACGTGCTGGTCGACGAACCGTTCGTCCATCGGTTCGCGGGTGAGGAAGTGGCGGAAGTGTATCGGCGCGATGAGGGTTTCGACGACGGTCCGGGTGTCGGTGCCGGCGGGTAGCTCGCCGCGTTCGACCGCCCGGGCAACCATGGCCCGGTTGGCTTCGTAGCGGGTTTCCCAGAAGGTGTTTCGTGCTCGGGCGATGTCTTCGGAGTCGCTGATGAACGCCAGAGCGCGCGCAAGACCGGCACCCAGAGGGCTATCGAGGTAGGCGATGAGTGCGGTGGCGAAGAAGGAAAGATCTCCGCGCAACGACCCGGTGTCCGGTAACGGCAGGGTGCGCTCGCTCGCGCTGAGCATCACATCGAGCACCAGGTTCTCCCGCGTTCCCCATCGCCGGTAGATGGAGCTGTCGCGGACACCGGCGCGGCGGCTGATATCGGGGATGCCGACCTTGTCCACGCCGTGTTCTTCGACAGCGTCGAGCACGGCGCGATGCACGGCTTCGCGGACCTTCGCCGCCCGTCCTCCGGGTCGACGCGGCGGCTCGATGTTCTCGGCTTCCGACATAGCCCCATGCTAAAGCAGAGCTTCTTGCTTTTGGCTATCGCTGTGCCTACGCTCACAAAAGCAGAAAAATCTGCGATTAGAGATCGAGAGGCACAACGATGACGTCAGTGCGGGAGATCGGCAAACGAGTGCTCATCAGCGCTCGCGCGATGACTCACACCACCGAGCGTGCGGCCCGGCGGGTCGGCGTGGCGGGATTCCTGCCCCGGTTGTTCGCCGAGAGGTTCACCCACCTCGGCGGGATCGACACCGAGGAATTCCAGCGTCAGCTGCACGGTTGCCGGTCCTTCGACGACACCCGCTGGACCGGGTACTGGCAAGACTTCGCCCGCCAACACTTCGCGCGGGCCGACACGGCGTTGCTGCGCCTGGGCGGGCCGTCGACCGACCAACTGCTCGACCCCGCCGCGCCATTGGACCTGCATGCTCTGGGCGAGTTGCTCTCACCAGCGGTAACGATCCTGGCCGACCGAGGGCCGGTGGCCGATCCCGAGGCAGTCGACCGATTCTGTGCGGCTCATCCCGACGCCGCCGATGCCGCGATCGCGATCGACGGGCTGATCAAGGCATTGGTGTACGAGTTCATCGCCGCCTGGCCGGGGTTCAGCCCGGCCAGGCTCGTCGCCTACGAGCGCTCGCACCGGCTGTGCGAAGTGCTGCTGGGTTCGCTCGACACCGCGATGGGAGTGCGTATCGAAGTGGTGCGAATTCCGGTCGGCGCTCAGACTGTGCGTGGAATGCTGATGCTTCCAGCCGGTGTGGAGTCGGTACCGACGATCCTGGTCACCAACGGGCTGGAAGGCACCATCGCCGAAGCGCTACTGCCGCTGTTGTCGCGGCGTGACGCCGGTATGGGCGTATTCGTGATGGAGATGCCCGGCACCTACTCGTATACCGAGCCGCTGAGCATCGACGCCGAGACCATCTACTCGACCGTCATCGATCACCTGTGCGCTGACCCGCGCCTGGATGCGCAACGGATCGGCATGCTGGGCTTCAGTTTCGGAGCCTACTGGTCGACGCGGATGGCCGCCGTCGACCCGAGGCTGACGGTAGCAGTGTCCAACGGCCCGCTCGCTGACCGCAGTTTCGGGCTGCTCAACTCGATCGGCATGCCCGAGATCATGGTCTCCGCGCTGGTCTCGACCCTTGGTGCTCGAGGCCCTGCCGACTTGTCGAGCAAATTGGCGACATTCTCACTCGCCCAGCACTATCGCCGGATCGACATCCCACTGTTGGTGATCAACGGCGCCCGCGACACCCTTGCCTCCACCCAGGACTCGATCGACATCGCCATCGCCGCACCGGACGCGCAATTGGTGCTCTATGCCGAGGACGACCACTGTGCCATGGGCCACGCCGAGCAGTGGACAGCACTGTCGACGAAATTCCTTCGCGATCACCTACGTGTGGGCGTCGAGGTCACCGCATGACCCACCCACACGATCGGGCCACGGTGGCGATCCCTCGGATGCGGCGCATCCTCGATCGCAGCACACACCGAATCGATACCCAGATCGAATACGGCACGGGATGGCGCACCGAGTCCGAATCCGATGGTAGCCAGGGGTTCCCGAGAATCGAGCCCGCCTTTACCCTCGATTTCGAGCTAGCGCGCTACGACGCCCTCGGGCTGGACGACGGGGCCCTCGTCCTGCCGGTGTGCCCGGCCTCGTTCCGCGATTTCATGATCTTCGAAAGGCACGCCGTCGACGCCGCGCGCGGTCTGGCCCGCCGATTCTTGCCTGCGGGCTCCCGCGTCGCCACCGCGTACGAGACACTGACCCGGCGCACTTTCCCGCCGTTCCGGCCGCACGCGCTCTGGTACCGGCAGCCGATCTACTACATGTCCAACGCCTTGACCATCGTCCCCTCCGGGTTGCCGGTTGCTGCCCCGAACTACACGCGGGCACTGGATTTCGAACTCGAACTCGGCGTCGTGCTCGGTGTTCCGCTGCGCGACGCCACCGTCGAACAGGCGGCCGCCGCGATCGCCGCAGTGGTGGTGATCAACGACTTCTCCGCCCGCGACGTCCAACTGGCCGAAATGCGTTCGGGGTTCGGACCGCAACGATCCAAACACTTCCTCACCTCGATGTCGGCGACCGCGGCCGCCGGGCCCGCGCTCATCGATCGGCTCGACCGATTGACCGCCACGGTCACGATCAACGGAGAGACCGTGGCGCGCACCGGAACACACAATGCCCGGTACTCGATGGCCCAAGCCATCGCGCACGTGTCCTGCAGCGAACAGCTCTACCCCGGCGAACTGCTGTCGACCGGCACCTTGCCCGGTGGAAGTGGGATGGAACTGGGCCGCTGGCTCGCCCCCGGCGACCATCTGCGCCTGGAAATCGACGGCATCGGGATCATCGAACACGACATCCAGAAGTAGGCCCGAGATGAAAATCGATCAGGTTTCCGACTCCGTCCATGTCGTAGCCGGCACCAACGTCAACTGGGCGCTGATCAGCGACGATTCCGGGATCACCGTGATAGACGCCGGATACCCCGCTGACGCCGCCGACGTGCTCGGTTCTGTCCGGCAGATCGGCGGTCGGCTTGCCGATGTTCGGGCCGTGCTGATCACCCATGCCCATCTCGACCACATCGGTGCGATCCCGGCGCTCATCGAGCAGTTCGGCATGCCGGCACGAACTCACCGAGCGGCTGATCGCCACCGCCACCGTCGACGCCGCCCTGCGGGAGTTGCTCCACGCCGGAGCCTCGCTCGTCGGCGCCCGCCGCGGTCGGTGGCGGTTCGGTGATCTTCAGCGGAGCGATGGTGGCTCCGCA
>NZ_JBHWZY010000712.1:0-3630 GCF_042727815.1 Nocardia sp. NPDC060220 | reverse complement strand
CCCTGGTGCCGAGGACTTCCTCGTCGCGGGTCCGCCGTGGTGGTTCGGATTCCATGCCGTCCCCGGTCTCGCCGAAACGGTCCTGCTCGGCCACGAGGCGCGGTATATCGAGTGGTTCCTCACCACCGGCACCCGAGGCCGGGGCGTGCGGGAAGATATCCGCGACGCGTTCGTCGATGCCTACACCGGAGATGACGCCCTGCGCTGCGCCTTCTCCTACTACCGCGCACTGCCGACCAGCGCTCACCAGATCGATCACGCCGTGGCGACCGGCCGGCTCGCCGCACCCACCCTGGCGATCGGTGCCCACCCGGTCGGCGACGCGCTGGAGCGTCAGCTGCGCCCCATCGCCACCGACCTCACCGGACACATCATTCCGGATTGCGGTCACATCATCCCGCTGGACCGCCCACACGAACTGCTCAGCCTCATGACACCCTTCCTCGCCGCCGACCAACCCGCCTGAAGACCGAACACCAGATGTCGTGCCGCTGTTCAGGTAGGTGGCATCGTCGGATACTTGCCACGCGACACCCCGTCGACCCGGCCATCCGATCGCGGTTCGGGTGTCAGGTCCTGTCGAATGCACTACTCTCGCGGGAACGCAAAACTAGAACAGGTTCTCGGGGTGGGGTATTCGATGCGGGCAGTGCAGATCGCGACATTGCGGGCGGCGGTTGGCGGTGTGGTCTTCGCGCTCGTAGCGGCGTGCGCGGGTTGGGCTACGGCAGTGCCGCTGCCGGAACAGGATTCGTTCTACGCCCAGCCTGCGGGTCTCGCCGACCTGGCCGATGGGACAGTGCTCGCGTCGCGGGTGATCGAAACGGAGTCGTTCTCGCAGCCGCTGCCGGCGGATGCCTGGCAGGTGCAGTACAAGACGATCGACAATCATGGGGCACCCCGGGCCTACATCGCGACAGTCCTTGTACCGCATCGAGAATGGATTGGCGACGGCCCGCGTCCGCTGCTGTCGTACCAGGTAGCCGAAGACGGCGTCGGCTCGAAATGCGCACCTTCGTATGCGCTGCGTGGTGGGATCGACGGCGTCCCCAGCGGCGCGTACGCCGAGACCGGCATGATTCGCTTTGCACTGCAACAGGGTTGGGCTCTGGTCGTACCGGACTATCAGGGTCCCGACTCCGATTTGTTCGGTGCCGACGGATATGTCCACGGCGTGCTGGACGGTATCCGCGCGGCCAGAGCGTTCGCGCCCGCGGCTGTCGACCCCGCGGCGCCGATCGGCATGTGGGGATACTCCGGCGGTGCACAGGCCACCGCTATCGCCGCGCAAGCGCACACCACCTACGCCCCGGAACTGCGATTGTCCGGTGTGGTGCTGGGCGGGGTCGTCGCGGACCTGGAAGCCACCATGTCCGGCTTCAGCGGTGGAATCGCCGGTGGCGCGGTTGTGGTCGGCCTGGTGGGGTTGGACCGTTCCTATCCCGAAGCTGATGTGGCTCAGTACCTCAACGAATCCGGCCGCAGGATGCTGGCAGCGAGCCGGGCCGATTGCGTGCCCGACGCCGCTCTGGCGTACCCGTTTCTCGATGCGGCGGCGCTGGAAGCTTGGCCTGGGTCGATCACGAACAACGCCGAACTGAGCACGGTGGTGCGGAAAGCCAGCCCCTTGTTCCGCCCGGGCGAACCTGCCGTGCCGGTGCTGCTCCATCACGCTGTCGCTGACGAGTTCGCGCCGATCGGTGCGGCCCGGGCGCTGGCCGGAAAATACTGCGCCGCTGGGATTCCGGTGCAGCTGCTGGAGAATTCCGTCGGCGAGCACGGTACCGAAGCCATGCTGGGAATGCCGACGGCCCTGACCTATCTGGCCGACCGATTCGCCGCGAAGCCGGCGGCAAGCACCTGCTGAGCGACATCAGCCCTCGACGGCCCAGGGGATAGGGGAACAGACCCAGGCCCGGCCTCCGGCCAATTGATCATCGCAACGCGTATCCTGACCGTCGTGCCGACTGGGGGTAGCAAACAGGTCCGCGCCGCACGTAAGCGCAAGAAGCGGATGGCGGCCGTCGCCCACGACCTCACGGACGCGCAGTGGGACGCGCTCAAAACGTCCTGGGGTGGGTGCGCCTACTGCAAATCTCCCGTCACCTCGCTGCAGAAGGACTGCGTGCAGGCCCTCTCGCGCGGTGGCCGCTACACGCTCGGCAACGTCGTGCCCGCGTGTGGGTCGTGCAACGCCAGCAAGTGCAACGCCGAGGTGACCGGCTGGCTGCGCCGCAAGAAGCTCGACGAACGCTCGTTCCTTGTGCGCCACTATGAGATCGCGACCGAGCTCACTACGAGGTTCGCCTAGCCGCGTACATCGGGGTGGGGAATTCTTCAGCAGTCTCGGGCGGATACTTGCTGTTCGGCTGCTATAGCAGCGTTTCCGATTTAGGCAGCCAACAACATAATTGGTCATCGCAGGATGTCCGGAGCAGCAAGCGATCTCACCGACGCTTGGTGACCGATGGAATGAGCACGACTCTGCCGAACACCTCGCCAGCGTCCATTTTCCGGTGCGCCAGCACAGCTTGCTCAAGGGAAAGTATCTCGTGCACAACTGCTTTCAGCTCGCCGCGAACCGCGGCCGCGAATAGTTCGGCGGTTGCTGCTCGCCGGTCGGATATAGGCACGGTATCGGCACTGAAGGTCGCGAACGACGTCGATCGCCGGAACGCCTTGATCATCTCCAGGCCGAAATCCGCGGGCGGCATGCCTGCCATAACACCGACGACCACCATCCGGCCGTTGGGCTCGAGCTTGGTGAGGAACGACGGTAGATCCGCACCGGCGGCGATGTCGATGATGACGTCGTAGCCCGCAGGAGCGTTGTCCGCACCCCGGCCGGCGCGGTCCAGCACGTGTGTCGCGCCGAGATCGCGCAGGCGATCGCCGCGCGCAGGCGAGGAAGTCGTGACCGCGACCGCACCCGCACCGCCACGAGCCGCGAGCTGGACTGCCACCACGCCGATACCGCCCGCCGCGCCACGCACCAGTACCGACTCTCCGCGCGTGAAATGCGCATGGCGCAAAGCGAAGTGGGCCACCATGGCCGAGCTGCCGAGGGTCACCGCGTCGACAGCCGACAGGGCCTCTGGAACGGGAACGAGCGTCTCGGCGGAAGCGACGGCGCGCTCGGCATAGCCGCCGCCCTCACCGGTGAACGCCCACACACGCTGACCGATCCACCCTGTGTCGACGCCCTCGCCGACCGCGGTCACAGTGCCGACGACCTCTTGGCCCAGAATGTGACCTGGCGTGATCCCGAAGGCGGCCAGCGCGCCACTTCGGACAAGAGCGTCGACACCGCCGACGCCGATCGCCTCCGTCGTGATCAACACCTCTCCGGCGGCCGGATTCGGGTGCGGGAGTTCGACCACCGCGAGGACCTCTGGACCTCCGAATGCCTGGACCACTACTGCCTTCATCGGCGTCTCCGTGTTCTGTTCGAGGGGAACTGACCAGTGGGACCGTAACGGACGCCCCCGTCCGTTTAGCTAAAGTGAGAGCGGTGACCACTCGTTTGCCTCACACCCTGCGTTCGGATGCCAGGGACAACCGCGAACGCATTCTCGATGCGGCCCGCGCGGTGTTCGTCAGCGACGGCCTGGATGTGCCGATGCGGGAGAT
>NZ_JBHWZY010000711.1:0-3632 GCF_042727815.1 Nocardia sp. NPDC060220 | reverse complement strand
GACCCTGTCAGCAGGGCCGTCGCGCCGGTGATCAGGTCTTACTTTGTTCTAGGGCGCGAATGAAACCCGAGCCCTTCGTCCTGAGCGCCCATCCATGCCGCTTCGTCGGACTTGCTGTCGGGCACGTAGATCGGCTCCGACCTGCGGGGGACGGCGAGTTCCGGCGGTGGTGCCTGCTCGAAGTCCTCGGCGTCGATGACGAGCCGCTCGAGGTCGTTCTCCAGACGACGGATGGTGGCCGCGTCGCCGTAGTTGGAGCGCAGTGCGCCTATCGATTGCCGGAGTTGGCCGACCGCGTAGCGCAGTTCCGCGATATCGCTGCGTGTCATCGTTACCTCCTGTGTATATGGCGGGCATACCGACTCGCCGGATCACGGGCACGCCCGAAAAGCCTCGGGCCGCACTGCACCGAGCTGTGTGACTCACCACACAACGTGATCTCCACCACAATAACGGATCTTTTCGGTTTACGCCCGATGTTGTCGGGGATCACAGGATTGCCATCCGGTAACTGTTGCGTTCACCCGGCGACGGCGTAGCGCGTACGGGCGTCGATGCTCGCCCGCTCGACCAACGCGATGATCGACCGGGCCACCTCCTCCGCGCGTTCGAGGATGACGCTGTGACCCGCGCCCTCGACCCGCACCAGTTCGGCGCCCGCCAGCTGCGAGGCCAGCACCACCGAGTGCGCGAACGGCACCATGAGGTCGGCCGAGCCCGACAGGACGAGGGCGGGCAGATCGCCGAAGTGGGGCAGGGTGTGGGCCTCGTCGAAGTCGAGCAGCGAGCTCAGGAAGCCGGACATGGTCAGCAGCGCGGTCTCGTTGAGCACTGCCGTGGCGATGGCCGAGACGCGCGGATTCACCCGCCGGGTACCCGTGCTCGCCTCGCGGATCAGGGGCGCGAAGATCCAGCGGGACAAGCGCTTCGACGCCTGCATCACTCGCGGTGCGTGCACGACGGCGCGCTGCAGTGAGGCAACGGCGTGCCGGTTGAGCAGCCTGCCGAGGCCGGCCTCGGTGATGCCGCCCGCGGCGCCGGCGATCAGGCCGATCCCGGCGACCCGGTGACCGATGGCCGCCGGATAGAGGCGGGCGTAGGCGAGCACCACCATCGCGCCCATCGAATGACCGACGAGCACCAAGGGGCCGGTCGGGGCGACCGCGCGCAGCACCGCGTCGAGATCGGTGGCGAGCTGGTCGATCGTGTAGGTGGTGTGGTGAGCGTGCCCGGACTCGCCGTGGCCGCGGTGGTCGTAGAAGACCATGCGGGCGTCGGCGTCCCACTCCCGCAGCAGATGTTCGCGCAGGAACGACCAGGATTCGGTGTGCAGGCAGTGGCCGTGCACGAAAACCACGGTCAGGGCCGCGTCCGTGGCGCCGAAGCTGCGGACCGCGATCGGCACGCCGTCATCGGCGACGACGGTGCAGCGACGGCCGTCGGTGTCGGTGATAGGGAAGGTCTTCGACATTGGAGCCTCCTCCGCCTCCGGCGGGACGCACCTTCAGCGGCGGGTCCTGCTGGTGTTTCGGAGAAGGTTTCCAGCGTGTTAGCCGGTCAACCCTCGCGTTATCCACCCGATGCGCAACCGATCCCGGGCAGGCTCATACCGTTACCCAGGAAATTCTTCGGATATCTAGCCCTTGAACTAGAAAACTGTAGATAGTTGTCGAAGAGTCGTTCGGCAGAACTTTCTCAGACTCTCTAGGTGATGCCCTAGAAGCCCGAAGATTTTCATACGCTCCGGAGGTAGCGCCCGAAGTGAGGGACGGTGAAGCCGATGGTGCCGCGTTCGGCCGAGTAGATGAGGCCCTTCTTGATCAGGCCGTCGCGCGCGGGGGACACCGAGGCGGGTTTGCGGCCGAGCTCGGCGGCCACCGCCGAGGTGGCGACCGGGGCGTCGTCGCCGGCGAGGTCGGCCATGGCGCGCATGTACTCGCGTTCGGCCGGGGTCGCGCGTTCGTAGCGGGAGCCGAAGAAACCGACCGCGAGTTCCTCCTCGGCGGCGGGGGAGGCCACCGCGACGTCCTCGGCGGTGATCGGGCTCTCGGGTGCCTGATCCCAGGCCGCCTTGCCGTAGGCCTGCACGAAATACGGGTAGCCGTCGGCTCTTTGATAGAGCGAATCGAGTGCGGTTTCGGTGAACTTCACCTCTTCGCGTTCGGCGGGCGCGATGAGCGCGAGGTCGGCCGATTCGCGGTCGAGGCGATCTATGCGGTGGTAGCTGAACAGTCGCTCCGAGTAGCTTTTCGAGGCCGAGAGCACCGCGGGGAGGTGGGGTAGGCCCGCGCCGACGACGATCAGCGGGGCGCCGTCCTGGCTCAGTTCGTGGCAGGCACCGCAGATCGCGGACACGTCGGCGGGTCCGAGGTCTTGCATTTCGTCGATGAAGATGGCAATGCCGACACCGATGTCGGAGGCAAGGGCCGCAGCCTCTTTGAACAGTTCGATCAGATCGATCTCGATATCGCCCGAGTCGGCGCGGCCGGTCACCGCGGGCACATCGATACCGGGCTGCCACCGTTCGCGCATGCCCTTGTCCGCGGTGGCGCGCAACGCGAAGGCCTTGAGAATGCCGAGGAAATCGTCGACCTGTTCGGCGTTGCGGGCCGACATCGCGATCGCGCGCACCGCCATGTGCAGCGCCGAGGACAGTGGTCTGCGCAGATCCTGGTCGGGTCTCGCTTCGATCTTGCCGGTGCCCCAGCCGCGCGAGATGGCGGCCGAACGAAGCTGGTTGAGCAGCACGGTCTTCCCGACACCGCGCAGGCCGGTGAGCATCACGCTGCGTTCGGGCCGACCGCGGGCGATGCGCTCGAGCACGATGTCGAACGCCGCGAGTTGTTTGTCGCGCCCGGCCAATTCGGGCGGACGCTGGCCGGCGCCGGGTGCATACGGATTGCGCACGGGGTCCATGCCGGACAACCGTAGCGCGTGTGCACGGGAGAATCTCGGTAACTCTGGGCTGTGTCCTAGATACTGCTAGCGAACACGAGACTGTCCTTGGGTCCGAGATGGAGGGTGATGTCCGAGCAACCTGTGTCCGCCGCCGAAATCGTCGCCGCATGGCCGCTGCCGCCGGAAGCGCACCTGGCCGACGCGGTCCGGCGCAACCTGCTGGCGACGCTCGAGGCGACGCTGGAGGGGGGCTACGGCGAAATACCGCCGGAGTCGCTCGCTCACCTGGCGCTCGGACCGATGATGATCGTGCTCGGCAGGCTCGAGGTCGACCTGGCCGACGCCCGAACGCGCATCGACGAACTCGAGCGCGCCCTGCGCGAGCGGCGCACTGGGTAACGCGCCGCGCGGCGCGGACGATGAAATCGTTACTCGCGCCGACACGCCGGTACCGTGGCCTCTGTTCTGGGCTTTTCCGGTCGTAGGAAAACAACTTGCGTGCTTCGCTGGACAGCGCTCATCACAGGCCGTAATCTTCTCGTGACTTAGTGGAGTCTGTCGGTTCGTCAGAGAAGCGGCGCCACTGGGTCACCGCCGAAAAGTCGTTGTCGCCAAGCGATTCGCGACCGAGCGGCGGGAGAGTAGCAAGATCGGAGACTCGTCTCGGTGGGTAAACACAGCTTGCAGCGGGATTCTCGACTGCCGAATTCCGTCAAGGGTGCCCTCGTCATGGG
>NZ_JBHWZY010000710.1:0-3641 GCF_042727815.1 Nocardia sp. NPDC060220 | reverse complement strand
GTGTACGACATCTCCGATTGCGCGCATCCCCGGCTGCTCAATCCCGGAACCGGCTCGAATCTGCTGATGCCGCTGCCGATCACGACACACGAGGGCGGCTTCTCCCCCGACGGACGCACGTATTGGGCGTCGGGCCTGGTTCCCGGTTTTCTCAGTGCGATCGACCTCACCGACCCCGCGAATCCCCGGGTGATCTGGCAGGGGCTGACGGGGATCGAGGCACACGGGCTCGGGGTGAGTCCCGACGGAAACAGGCTCTACATCTCCGCCCTGGGCGGATTCACCGTGCTCGACGTGAGCGCGGTGCAACGCCGCGACCCGAATCCACATGTCCCCCACCTCGGCCGCACATTCTGGACCGACGGCTGGGCCACCCAGCACAGCGTGCCCGTGACCTATGACGGTGTGCCCCATCTGTTCACGGTCGACGAGGGCGGCTCCGGTGGCGTGAAACTCATCGACGTGTCCGACGACAGCGCGCCCAGGATCCCCGCGAAGATCAAACTCGAGATCAACCTGCCCGACAATATCGACGCGGGTATCGGTTCCTCGATGGGCGGTTCGGCGTTCTCCTACGAATCGCACTACTGCACCGCCGACCGTCCCGACAACCCGACCGCCCTGGCCTGCGGCTGGATCTCCTCCGGTATCCGGGTGTTCGACGTCCGCGATCCCGGCGACATCCGCGAGATCGCCTACTTCAACCCGCCTGCCCGCACCGGACGCAATCTCGAGATCTGGAACTCGCCCCACGCCCTGGCCTCGATCATCGGCATTCCGGTGATGAGCGCCCCGGCGGCACTGCGGTCGATGGCCGAGGGGCTGTTCGATCCCGCGCAGGTGCTGACCGCTCGGGCAGGCGATATCGCGTTCGGCGACCTGTCCACGGACTGGTGCCTGTCCCCGCCGGAGTGGCGTGGCGATCAGCTGTATGTCACCTGTTCCGACAACGGGTTCATGGTGTTGCAGCTCGACAACGAGGTGTACACACCGCCCGCGAACCAGCAGTCCACGGTCGGGTCGTGACCGTGAACCAGGTGATCCGCGTGGCGTTCGCGGCGGCCGCTGTCCTGTTCCTGCTGGCGCTCGGCGCGGCCCTACGACCGCTGTTCGTCACCGAGACGGCCACACCCGCACCGGTTCTCACCACAACGGAGCTGGGCTTCGTCCAGGACATGACCGCGCACCATCAGCAGGCGCTGATCCTCACCGAGCGCCTCGACCCGGCCGCGGATCCCACCGTGCGCAGGCTGGCCGACCAGATCGCCGACACTCAGCGCGTGGAGATCGGCACCTTGCTCGGCTGGACCCAGCTGGCCGGCGCCGCACCCACGGCCGATGTCCCGATGACCTGGATGGCGGGAACCCACCACCACTCGAGCGCCGCGCCGACCACGATGCCCGGTATGGCCACCATCGCCGATCTCGACACCCTCGCGGGGGCCCGTGCGGCCGACGCCGAAACCCTGTTCCTGCAACTGATGTACCGCCATCACGCGGGCGGCGTCACGATGGCCCGCGCCGCCGACACCCTGCTCACCTCGGGTCCGGTGAAGCAGGCCGCCCGCGCGATGGCCCAATCCCAAAGTCAGGAAATGGGGTACCTCGGCATGCTCCTCGACCTGCGAGGCGCCCGGCCTACTTCCTGAGGAGGCCGCCGAGTGAGCTCACCCGTCAGGTGCGGTCGGTGAAGTGGGCGTTGAGCGCCGTCTGGGTGAGTTGGGTGTCGCCGTAGGTGAAAGTGCCGTGCTCGGAGAGCTCGGTGGCCGCGTCGAGGAGGTGGCGGTAGAGCAGTCGGGCGATGCTGCCGCCGACGGTGACCCGGCGGACGCCGAGGTCGGCGAGTTCGGCCATCGACAGGCCGCCACCGGTCAGGCCCATGACGACGTTGAGCGGTCCGTCGATCGCCTCGACGAGCGTGGCGATCGTGGCGGCATCGGCCGCCCCGGGAACGAAGGCGCAGTCCGCGCCCGCGGCGAGGTAGGAGTTGGCGCGCCGGATCGCCTCGTCGAGACCGGCGTCCACCAGCAGCGCGTCGGTCCGGCCGACGAGCACGAACGGCACACCACTGGCGGCCACCGCCGCGCGCGCCGCCCGGACCCGATCCACCGCGTGCACCTCGTCGAACAGCGGGGTGGTGCGGTCGCCGGTGAAGTCCTCGATGTTGCCGCCCGCAGCACCGGCGTCGATGGCGAGGGAGAGGGTGGTCGCCACCTCCTGGGCGTCCGGCCCATACCCCTCCTCGAGATCGGCGCTGACGGGCACCCGCACGGCGGTGGTGATCTCGTGGATCCGCCCCATCATCGTCGAACGATCGACGCGACCGTGCGCACCGTGCTCGGTGAAGAAGTCGTGGTCGGGGCGACCGAACGAGAAAGCGACCCCCGCGCTGGTGGTCGCGATCGCGGGGAATCCCACCGACTCCAGAATTCGCGCACTCCCCGCATCCCAGGCATTCGGCAGCAGGAAGCAGCCTTCGCGGTGCAGATCGACGAAAGCCTGTGCGCGTGTGCGCTGTTCGCTGTCCACGAGAGCTCCTGCGGGGAGTCGAGGTGATCGTACGGGTCCATTGTGCCCGTCGCGCACGATCGCCTCGCACGTCGCCCGCTCGCTCTCGGCGCACTGCGGCTGCGGCTGCGGCTGCGGCTGCGGCTGCGGCTGCGGACGGACACCGTGATGCCCTCCCCCGAGCCGCGGCAGCTAGCGGTCGCGCAAACGCCGGACCGCGTCGTCCATGTGCTCTACGAGCAGAGCGCGAGCACGCTCGGGCGAGCCGGCGCCGATCGCTTCGTGGAGTTCGACGTGTTCGCCGGCTTGTTCGCGCAGGTCGGGGTAGGTGGTTTGGAGGGCGCCCAGGCACATGCGGGTTTCGATGAGCAGGGTGCGGGCGGCACGGACGAGGCGGGGGCTGTCGGCGGCGGTGACGAGCGCTTCGTGGAAGGCCTGGTCGGCGTCGGAGACACCGGCGGCATCGCCGGTCTCGGCGGTGCGCCGCATGGCGGTGACGCTGGGTCGCAGTGCGGCGTAGGCGATGTCGCGGCGGCCGTCGAGGATGAGGTCGAGCGCGCCGCCTTCCAGGGCGGTGCGGGCGCGGTAGATGTCGATGACGTCGTCGGTGGTGAGTTCGATGACGAAGATGCCGCGGTTGCGGATGCTGAACAGCAGGCCCTCTTGCACGAGACGTTGCATGGCCTCGCGCACGGGTCCGCGGGAGACGCCGAAACTGGTTGCCAGATCGGCTTCCCCGAGCTGGGCGCCGGGTGCCAGCGCACCGCGCATGATCGCCTCGCGCAGGCGGTCGGCGATCATCTCCGCGGTGGACTGCTGATTGACCGGCTCGAAATCAATGATCGACATGGCGACTCCCCTCCGCGAACAACGCGCCCAGCTCGGGAGCGACCGCAGTGACCCCCGCCAGCCGCAGACCTTCCCAGATGGTGACCTGGTTCGCCGTCAGCACCGGCTTGCCGAGCGCGGCCTCGAGTTTCGGAAGCACCTCGAGAGTATGCATGGCCGTATCCGGGATGAGCAGTGCCTGGGCGTAGGGGTGGTCGTTGGTGACGGCCAGGGTCAGGACCTGAACGTCGTGGGCGCGCTGATCGCGCTCGCGCTCGGTGAACCGTTCGACGAGTACCTGACGC
>NZ_JBHWZY010000709.1:0-3642 GCF_042727815.1 Nocardia sp. NPDC060220 | reverse complement strand
GCGGATGTGCAGGAAGTGGATGTCCTCGCCCTCGATCTCGGTGGTGAACTGCGGGTAGGCGTTGAGCTCGGATTCCAGCGCGCGCCAATCGAACTCCTCGAGCCAGTACTCGGCGAGAGTGCGGACGCGACCGGCCGGGACGCCGTAGGCGTCGCCGACGCCGGGCAGTTCGTCGGGGTACAGGGCGCCGCGCAGCCGGTTGGCGAGGTCGTCGAGGCGGGCCTGCGGAACGTCGATTCGGAACGGGGTGATGGTGGCCATGTCGACTCCTCAAATTGAAACGGAATGTTTCGTTCTGTTCCAACCATAACAGAACGGAGCGTTCCGTTTCAAGTGGTAGGCTGATTTTCATGGCGAACCAGACCGAAACCGCAGATCAGCCCCGCTTGCCCGGTCGCAAGGCGCAGGCCGCGCGCAACGACGGACTGATCCTCGACGCCGCCCGCGCGGTGTTCCTCGACGATCCGAACGCACCGATCGCCGCCGTGGCCGAACGGGCGGGCGTCGGGATCAGCGCGCTCTACCGGCGGTATCCGAGCAAGGAGGTGCTGCTGCGCACCCTCTGTCACGAAGGGCTACGGCGATTCAACGCGGAAGCCGATGCGGCGCTAATGGATTCGGATGGCTGGCGCGGGTTCGTCGGATTCTTGGAACGGGTCGTCGAGGCCGACGTGCACTCGCTCACCGTGCGTCTGGCGGGCACCTTCACGCCCGACGAGTCGATGCTGCCCGACGTCGTGCACTCGGGGGAGGCCGGCGAGGAGCTGGTCCGCCGCGCCCACGCCAGCGGTCGCCTTCGGCCCGATGTCGACGCCCTCGACCTCGGCTTGATCCTCGAGGCCTGCTCGGCCATCACCATGCCCGACCCGGCGCGCACCGCCGAACTGCGCCAACGTGTCCTCGCGCTGATGGTGGACGGGCTCACCGCCGAGGGTGAGTTACCGGGCCCACCCCCTGCGACCGGCGAGTTCGCCTGGCGATGGGAACGCAAGCCCTGACCGCCGCCGATACGGCTCTGCTCCCGAGCACGCAGCTGGCAGACTTGGCGCATCACCCGGACTGCAACGCGGAGGCGCGTAGTGAACTGGACCCTGGAAGTTGTGATCGTCCCGGTTTCCGATATCGATCGGGCCAAAGATTTCTACGCGCGTCAGCTCGGGTTCGCCGTCGACCACGACACGGTGATCTCCGACGACGTGCGCATCGTGCAACTCACCCCGCCTGGCTCGGGCTGCTCGATCGTCATCGGCAAAGGGGCGGTGCCGCAGATGCCGCCGGGCTCGCTGAAGGGCCTGCAACTCGTGGTTCCCGATATCGAGCAGGCGCACGCGGAGCTGGTGGCGCGGGGAGTCGAGGTCAGCGAGGTGCGCGAGCTCGGCAAGAATCCACGGCCCGTCCCGCACCCGCTCGACAATGTCGGTTTCGTCTTCTTCAGCGATCCCGACGGGAATAGCTGGGCGGTGCAGCAGATCTCCCGCCGAGCCGACAAATCCTCGAGCTGATTCGAACCCTGTCGGTATACCGCTTCGGGCGGGCACCATGCTCGCATGCTGTTGGAGAGGCCCACCGAAACCGGCGAGCGACGGATCCCGCTGTACCGTCGCCCCGGGTTCCTGCGCGCGCTCTCGCCGCTCGCGGTGTTGGTCATCTGGCAGCTCGCCAGCGCCAGCGGCTCGATCCCGGCCAAGAAACTGCCCGCGCCGTCCGCGGTGCTGGACGCGGGTCTGGAAACCTACCGATCCGGCCAGCTCACCGAGGCCCTGCTGGTCTCCGGCCAGCGCGCGCTGTACGGCTTCGCCCTCGGCGCGGTTCTCGCGCTGGTACTCGGCGTGCTCGCCGGCCTGAGCAAGATCGGTGAGTACGCGGTCGACCCGCCGCTGCAGATGATCCGCACCATCCCGCTGTTCGGCCTGATCCCGCTGTTCATCATCTGGTTCGGCATCGGCGAGGAGCCCAAGGTCTACCTGATCGCCCTCGGTGTGTTCTTCCCGCTGTACCTCAACACCTTCTCGGGCATCCGCCAGCTCGACCCGAAACTGCTCGAACTCGGCAGTGCCCTGCACCTCGGACTCGCCGAACGCCTGCGCCTGCTCGTGCTCCCCGGCGCCCTGCCGCAGATCCTGGTCGGCGCCCGGCAGAGTCTCGGCATCGCCTGGCTCTCGCTCATCGTGGCCGAACAGATCAATGCCAGTGCCGGACTCGGCTTCGTCGTCAACAATGCCCGCGAATTCCTGCGAACCGACATCGTGGTGTTCGGACTGGTGGTCTACAGCCTGCTCGGCCTGCTCACCGACTCGATCGTGCGGCTGCTCGAACGCCGCGCACTGCGCTGGCGCCCGGCGGTGCACCGCTGATGTCCGCTTCTTCCGCCGGCTCGAGGACCCACCCCGTCCCGAGAGCAGGCAGGCCCGCTACCCGCCGCCGTTCGATCGCGAGGTTCACCCCATGACCGCTGCCGCCGCCACGACCGTCACCCCCATCTCGTCGCGATCGGCTCGCGTGCCCGCCGCCCGGATCGCCGCTCTCAGCAAGCGATTCGGTGACCGCACCGTGCTCGACGGGATCGATCTCGAGATCGGCGCGGGCGAGATCGTCGCGCTGGTCGGGCGCAGTGGATCGGGCAAGTCCACGCTGTTGCGGATCATCGGCGGCCTCGATACCGCCACTCGCGGTGCGGCTTCCGTCGAAGGCAGGCCGACGATCGTCTTCCAGGAACCCCGCCTGATTCCGTGGCAGCCGGTGGTGCGCAATGTGGCCCTCGGCAGGCCGAAGCCGCGCAATCGACGTGCCGACGAGCAAGCCGCCCGCGACCTGCTCGCCGAGGTCGGCCTCGCCGGTCGCGCCGACGCGTGGCCGCTCACTCTGTCCGGTGGTGAGGCCCAACGTGCCGCGCTGGCACGGGCATTGGTGGCCGAGCCGACGCTGTTGCTGCTCGACGAGCCCTTCGGCGCGCTCGACGCGCTGACCCGGCTGACGATGCACGAGCTGCTCCTCGGCCTGCACGCTCAGCGCGAGTTCGGCGTCCTGCTGGTGACCCACGACGTGCTGGAGGCGATCACCCTGGCCGACCGCGTTCTCGTTCTCGACGACGGCCGCATCGCCGCCGACGTGCCCATCGAGCTACCACGCCCCCGCACCGCCGCCGCGCCGGAAGTCGCCGAGTACGCGACGCACCTGCTCGCGCTGCTCGGCGTGCACTGAACCCTCCGCACCATCGCACGAAAGTTGTTCCCGTGAAACGCACTCCGATGTCCCGTCTGGCAGGCCTTGCCCTCGCCGTCGTCGCAACGCTCGCACTGAGCGCGTGCGGTGACGACACGGCGACCGAGGCCGCGCCCTCGGGCCCGGTCGACCTGAGCACCGTCACGCTGAAAGTCGGTGACCAGAAGGCGATTTCGATCGAGGTGTTGCTGAAGGCATCGGGTCAGCTGGAGAACCTGCCCTACAAGATCGAATTCTCCACCTTCACCGCCGGTCTGCCGCTGGTCGAGGCGGCGAGTGCGGGCGGCATCGACATCGCCCAAACCGGCAATACCCCGGTGATCTTCGGCGCGGCCGCCGACGCCGACATCAAGATCGTCGGGGCGCTCTCGGCCACCGGCAAGGGTGACGCGATCCTGGTCGGCAAGGACTCCACGATCG